>NZ_JBPOEU010000015.1:0-88840 GCF_051251695.1 Maritalea sp.
TTAACGTCTCATTTTATTTCTACCCAAGACGAGACCTTAAACGCCTCGCGTATCTGCCCACTTGAAAACCTCAAGACTGATTGGTCGTTGAGCACCTCCGCTTGTCGATCACTCACTTTTCCCTCCCCCTCGTGGGGAGGGATTAAGGGTGGGGGTGCTTCTGTTTCAAGCAAAAAAAGTCGGCCAAAGTCGATAAAAATTCAATCGAATTGAGCGTACGCAAAGTTACTGATGATAATATAATGTAAATATAGAACATATAGGATTATGGCGTAGGATTTGAGGTAAAAGGGACATCTGTATGTTGCGCATCAATGCAAAAACGATAAAGTCGTTTTTGATCGGCTACGCAATTTACATTGCTCTGGCTTTGTTCAGTGTGATGCTTGCGCGCGCTTCGCAGAATGTTGCCGTATTTTGGCCAGCCAATGCGGTCATCGTTTTGATGTGTATTGCTAATGGTCGGGCCCAGCTACCTGCCTTCATACTCGCCGCATTTTGTGCAAATGCGACCATACAGATAGGTTTTGGCGACCCGCTCCTTATGATTGTTGGATTTCCTTTGGCAAATTGCCTTGAGATATTGGTTGCCTATTTCGGGCTTCAACTTCTTCAGTTTGATAAGACGCCGATTGATAGTCCGAAAAAAGCGATGTCGCTGCTTGGTGTCGTTTCAGTGGCAGCGATGCCAGCGGCCGCTATTGGGTCTACTGTCGTTTCCTTGGTTCATGGTGGGTCGCCGTTTGGTGCGCTGATCAATTGGTGGGCCGGCGACATTGTTAGCGCCATGATTATCTATCTGCCAGTTCTTTCAATGCGTGCTGAAAATGAAAAACCAGTTAGCTTTGCCAATATTCGTATGGTCGATATCCGCGATTTTGCGCGGCTTTGTTTTAGCTTTGTGCTTGGGTTTTTGGTTTTGTCGGCACTAACATTGCCGCTAGCCCTAATATTGCTGTTTCCAACATTGTGGCTTGCTCTGAAGGGGCGTCCGTTTCAGGTTGCATTGATCAGTTCAATATTGTCGTTGGCGATTTCAGGGGCAGCGGTGATCGGTGTGTTGCCTGGCATTTCTCCTGATATGGCACTGCGGGACATTGTTTTTCAGCAGCAAACATTGGCACTATTTTGCACATTTCCGCCCTTTCTCATCGCTGTGACGATTTCGAATTTTACAAAAAGCCAGACCGAACTCGCCCAACGACACGAAGCATTGACCATTACCCTGTCCCATATGCAACAAGGCGTTTCAGTTTTTGATCGGGACGGAAAACTTACCGTTTGGAATGAAAAATACCTGCAAATTTTTGGCGTTGATCCCAAGATCATTTTCGCTGGCGTATCGTTTCAAGCGATATTAGATCAACAAAATGAGGATGGTAAATTCAACGGTGATCCAGCACAAATCCAATCCAACATCTTGGCACATGTGAATAGGGGCACTGAGCTATATACTGAAACCAAAATGACTTCGGGCCGCTATATCCGCTCAGTACATTCGCCCACACCGGTTGGTGGCTGGATTGGCACACACGAAGACATAACTGAAAAACGGATGCTGGCGGACAAGCTTGCCTATGATGCGCTTCATGATGTCCTAACCGATATCCCCAATCGTCGATATTTCGAAAAGGAATTCGCGGGTCGTTTGCGCGTTGCCCAAGGGGAGAAGTCCGCTGTTACTCTCTTTTCAATTGATTTGGACAATTTCAAAAAAATCAACGATACGCATGGGCACGAGGTCGGCGACGAAATCTTAAAATGGGCGGCTCAAAATCTTGAAAGGGTTAAGCGGAAAGGCGACTTTCTGGCCCGTGTTGGCGGTGACGAATTCATGTTGATTGCCTCTAAAGGCACCGATCCAAAAACAGCTGAAAACCTTGGCAAGCGTATCAATGAAAGCTTTGGTCAGGCAGTTGAGATGTTGGGTGTAACGTGTTTATGCAATGTCAGCATTGGCATTGCGCACGCTGCCGATGGCCAAGTAAGTGCGCGCCAACTCCTATCCCAAGCTGACGTTGCCGTTTACGCAGCGAAAAAGAAGGGACGTGGCAGGTATCAATTATACGATTTTTCTAAAGATGAAAATCGTGATGGCCTTATCGCCAGTTAGTCGACTAGGTTTAAGTTTTCAAGTGTGGCCTGATCGTTAGGATCTATCATTGCGGCCAAAAACTGGGTGACCAGTTCGCGGGTTTCTTTGGGCATTGGTTCTAAAGCGCGGGCAATTCGCTGCGCTTGAGAGGCCGAGAGGGTTTCAAAAAAGTCAGCACCGGTTTGAGTTGGGTAAAGCAGCCTTTGGCGACGGTCATTTGGGCCGGTACGTTGTTCGATATACCCGCCATCGACAAGCTGCCGCAAAACTCGGGCAAGACTTTGTTTGGTGATTTTTAGGATATCGAGCAAGTCTGCCACTGTCATGCCCGGACGTAAGTTGACGAAATAGAGCACCCGGTGGTGCGCGCGCCCGAAGCCTTGTTTTGACAATAATGCATCCGCATCGCGCACGAAATCACGATAGGCGAAAAACAAAAGTCCCATCAAATCAAGGGGCATTGCTGCGCTGGACGCGGCGGGTTCATCGACGAGAGATAAATTTATGTCAGTCTTATTGACATTTATTTTGGTGGCTGGCATGTTGGCCTTCATCATCGCTTTTTCTCTTCTTATCACAAGCTTGAGTTGATTTGCCAAGTCTGTGGGTGTTTTATCAGAGAAAGTAAATTATGTGGCATCCTATCAAGGATGCCGATTTTAGGGAGATTTGAGATGGCTGGCGTGCCTTTAGACCAACGGGATGGTTGGATTTGGTTTGACGGTGAAATGGTGCCTTGGAAAGACACCAAAGTACATGTGTTGACCCACGCGTTGCATTACGCGTCAAGCGTATTTGAGGGACAGCGTGCTTATAGTGGTGAAATTTACAAATTGAGCGACCACTCGACACGTTTGCGCAAGTCAGCTGAATTGTTGGATTTTGAAATTCCGTATTCTGTTGAGCAAATTGACCAAGCTTGTCGGGACGTGCTTGAAAAGAACGACCTTGTCGATGCTTATATGCGCCCAGTTGCATTTCGCGGATCAGCCGAACTTGGTCTTGGCGCGCATAATAATCCAGTACATCTGGCGATTGCTGCTTGGGAATGGCCAAGCCTTTTCTCGCATGAAGATAAGTTGAAAGGCACGCGATTGGCTTTGTCCGATTGGCGTCGACCTGCACCAACATCTGCGCCGTTCGCATCAAAAGCTGCCGGACTTTATATGATCTGTACACTCTCTAAACACGCTGCTGAAGCGCGTGGCTTTTCTGATGCGATGATGCTTGATTATCGTGGTCAGATTGCAGAGGCGACGGGCGCGAATGTGTTTTTTGTCAAAGACGGTGAAATTCATACGCCAACGCCTGATTGTTTCCTTGATGGTATTACGCGACGCACGGTTATCGATTTGGCTCGGGCGCAGGGCATTAAAGTTACCGAGCGGGTTATCATGCCTGATGAACTTGGTGATTTTGACGAGTGCTTCCTCACTGGTTCTGCTGCAGAAGTTGTGCCGGTTGCTGAAATTGAAGGCAATGTCTTTAAAGGTCGCGAAATTTGTAGCGCGATGATGAAGGCTTATACGGCAGAAGTTCAGCCAAAGCGTGCTGCTGCAGAATAATCAGAGTTTAGAATTTTGGACGTCGCCCTAAGTTTTGGGCGGCGTTTTTGTTTGCCATTTTTTACGCGCATCATCATCGTCTTTTTTGTGCTGAACCCAATGCGTACCTTCAGAAGTCACCTCTTGTTTCCAAAACGGCGCATCGGTTTTTAGCCAGTCCATGACGTAATTTGCACCGTCAAACGCAGCCTGCCGATGGCGCGAGGCGGCCATCACATGGACGATAACCTCGCCTACCTGCATTTCGCCAAAACGATGGATGACGGCGATATCAACGAGGTCGAAATTCTCGATGGCCTCTGTGGCAAATCGTTCAATTTGTTTTTGCGCCATGGTTGGGTGATGTTCAAGGATCAATGCCTTGATGGGGTTCTCTGGCGTTGAACGCACCAAACCGGTGAAGGTGGCGACCGCCCCAACTTCTTGATATTTGCTGATAAACTGGTTGGTGAGATGACCGGGGTCAAAAATGTCGCGTTGGATGGTCACCATTTGCTGGCGGTTTTTTAACATTCGATATCCACACCGCTTCGCCAAAGTTTGTTGGCCTCTTTAATGAATTGGTCAATTTTTGTTTCAGGGATGTTTTTTGACTTGGTAAAACGAATGCAGCCTTTGCCAAGATTTAGCCCAGCCAGCAATTGGTGTTCTGGATCAATTTTGTCGATGTCACCAAAATATATACTGACATAATTTTTCTGGGCGTTGAGATGACAGAAATTGTTTTCACCAATCCCATAGGCAAGCATTTTGTAGTTTATGGTTTCGTCTAACTTTGAATCACAGTCTAAAATTAGCTGACGTAACTCAAGAAGGGTTTCTCTTCGCCAATCGCTTGGTAGTTGGGCAATATATTCTTCAGGTGATTTTGCATCTGAAAGCAATTTGCTACTCCTTGAATTTAGCCGCCTGTCATTGGCGGAAAAAACGCGATTTCTCTCGCATCGGCAATCATTGCATCATGGTCGACAAGTTCATCGTCGATTGATGCACGGATGATAGCACGGTCAGAAAAGGCGAGGGCAAATGCTTCGTCAGTATCTGCCTTCCAATCCATGAGTTCTGCTATTGTCGTGGCAGATTTGGGGGGAGAAACGTCCTCGCTCCCCTTGTTCATGCGCTCACGTAGCCAAGCAAAATAGAGGATTTTCATGATTTTTCGTCGATCAAATGTGGCCATGCGCGTTTGAAATAGTCGTACCCAGTATAGACCGTTAACCCCGTTGCTAGCCAGACCATTGCATAGGCAGCTGAGGCCAGGCTAGGGACGAGTGGGATGAGCATGATGGCACCAAGTGCAACCAATTGAACGGTGGTTTTATATTTCCCCAAGTCGGATACATGCACGGTAATTTGTTCTGCACCCAAATGCTCGCGAAGCCCGGCTACCCCAATTTCGCGCATCATGATGAGGATGGCCGCAACGGTTAGGTTCATATCGAAACTACCGTCGAACGCGAATGCGATGAGCAGGGCGCCGACGATGAGTTTGTCTGCGATTGGGTCGAGCATGCGCCCGAGAGGTGAAATAATTTGCATGCGACGGGCAAGGTAGCCATCAAAGAAGTCAGTGAGCGCTGCAATGACGTAAAGCGTGAAGGCGAACCATTGGGTGGTCCAATTGTCCATGAATATGAGCGCAACAATTACCGGAATAAGTAGGATGCGCGACATTGTGAGAATGTTTGGTAAGTTCAATGAATAATGCCCCTCAAATATTGTTGCATACCAAGCAATAGGATGCTGGCTTGAAGGTCAAGAGCGATTGAAATGATCATAGATGATTTGTGCCATTTGTGTGGAAATCCCTGAAATGGACTGAAGGTCTTTCAATGTTGCACCGCTCACCGCTTTCGCTGATCCGAAATGACTGAGCAGGGCTTTTTTGCGTGTTGGTCCAATGCCTTCAATTTCATCCAATGGGTTCTTGACGATTTGCTTGGAGCGCTTCGCCCTATGGGTGCCAATTGCGAAGCGGTGGGCTTCGTCGCGCAGCCTTTGCACATAATAGAGCACTGGATCTCGTGCTGGCAGCATGAAGGGCTCTCGCCCTTCTAGGATGAATGTTTCGCGCCCGGCATTGCGCTCTTCGCCTTTGGCGATACCGATCAGGGTTACCTTCTGCGGCAAATTGAATTGCTTGAGCGTTTCCCTGACCGCGCTCATTTGGCCCTTGCCGCCATCGATAAGCAAAACATCTGGCCAATCTGGTAGTGTTTCTTTGTCGGCATCCTCTGCGATTTCTTCCGGTTTATATTCGTTGACCAATCTGGTGAACCGGCGTTCCAGAACTTCACGCATCATGCCGAAATCATCGCCCGGTGTGATGTCGGTCGATTTGATGTTGAACGTGCGGTAATGCTTCTTCGAAAAGCCCTCACGCCCGGCAACAATCATGCCGCCAACCGCGTTTGTGCCCTGAATATGGGAGTTGTCGTAAACTTCAATACGGCGGGGAGGTTGTTCAAGGCCAAATGTTTTAGCCATGCCCTCCAGCAATTGGGTTTGCGAGGCCGTTTCAGACAATTGTCGGCCCAATGCTTGTCGCGCATTGTTCAGGGCGTTTTTCACCAGCGTTCGCTTTTCACCCCGTTGTGGCGTCAAAATTTCTACCTTGCGCTCCGCACGAATGGCGAGGGCTTCGGCCAGCAGTTTGGGCTCCTCTGCGTCGTGCGAAAGCAAGATCAGTTTGGGCGGTACACGGGCTTCATAAAATTGTGCAATAAAGGCGGTGAGAACTTCGCGTTCTTCAAGGCTTTTATCTGCCCTTGGGTAGTAGGCGCGATTACCCCAATTTTGGTGGGCGCGATAGAAAAACACTTGGATGCAGAATTTACCGGCCTCTTGATGGATGGCGAAAATATCCGCGTCGACCACCGATTGCGCGCTCATATCGCCTTGCCCCTGTATCAAGGAAAGAGCTGCGATCCGGTCGCGCAATAAAGCCGCGCGTTCAAAGTCCAAGTTCTCTGCGGCCTTTTGCATTTCCTCAGACAGGTTGGATTGCACCGTTCGGGATTTTCCGGTCAGAAACTTTACCGCGTCGTCGACCAGCAATTGATAGTCTTCAATGGATATTTCGCCGGTACAGGGGGCGGCGCAACGCTTGATTTGATGTTGAAGGCAGGGGCGTGTTCTGCCCTCATAATAACTGTCTGAGCAATTGCGCAACAAAAATGCTTTTTGTAGTGATGTAATGGTGCGGTTGACGGCTGTTACAGAGGCGAAGGGGCCAAAATAGTGCCCTTTTTTTCGACGAACACCACGGTGTTTGGTGAGTTCTGCTGCCTCATGTTCCATGGCCATCAAAATATAGGGGAAGCTTTTGTCGTCACGAAGCAAAACATTATAGCGCGGTTTGAGCCGCTTGATCATGTTCGCTTCTAAAAGTAGGGCTTCACTTTCGGTATTTGTGGTCACAAATTCCATTGTGCGCGTAGCCGAAATCATACGGCCGATGCGGATGGAGTTCCCTTCATACCTTGTGTAGTTGGTCACACGGGCTTTTAGATTGCGTGCCTTTCCAACATAAATCACATTTTGCGCATCATCAAACATCCGGTAAACGCCCGGCCCGTTGGGCAGCGCTTTAACGAATTTCTTGATGATTTCAGGGCCGGGTGAGGTGGTTGCTTCGCTCATTATTGTGCGATGTTTTCACCTTTATGCGTCCACTTCAAGTGCTCGCCACCATCAAGCGCCATCATTTGACCAGTCATTGATGGGGCGGAAAGGATGAAGCGCACGGCGTCACATATCTCATCGAGTTGTGGGCCGACCTGAAGCGGTAGGCTTTTGATTTCTTTTTCGAAATCAGCCTGTGATTGATGGATATTTTTAATGGTCGGTCCCGGCCCAATCGCGTTCACTCGAATTCGGGGTGCAAGGGATTGTGCCATCGTCTGGGTGGCGGTCCACAGCGCAGATTTGGAAAGGGTATAGGAAAAAAACGTTGGTTTGAGCGCCCATACGCGCTGATCAATCATATTGATGATGTTGCCGCGTGCATTTTCGGGCAGTTGTTTGGCAAAGTCGCTTGAAAGAAAAACTGGCGCTTCAGCATGAATGCTAAAGTGGGTTTGCCACAATTCATCTGAAAGCTTGTCGATGCTGTCCGGTTGAAAGATTGAGGCGTTGTTGATGAGAACTGTAAGCGGGCCGAAAATATCGCCAGCTCGGGCAATCAGATTTGCGCGTTCGGCACGATCTAATAGGTTTGCCCCGATCGTTGCGACAGTGCCACCGGCAGCGGAGATTTCAGCGGCGAGCGCTTCTGCTTTTTCCTGCGATGAATTGTAGTGGATAATGGTCTGGCAGCCATCTTTGGCAAGGGCCCTCGCCATTGCTGCACCGATACGGTCTGCGGCGCCAGTTATCAAGGCGACTGCTTTTGCCATCTGGACCTAAAAACTCCCGTTAAACATTTCGTGCCCAACTTCAAAGACGATGAGCAAATAGATCACATATAGTGAGGCCATGATGACGCCCTCTACTTTGCCGATATTGCGGTGCAAGAAAATGAGCGGCAATATGCCGATGGAGATCAGCAGCATCACCCAATAATCAAAGGCTAGAAAGTTCTCTTCTACCTTTAGCGGAATGATCATCGACGTTACGCCGACAATTGAGAGAATATTGAAAATGTTCGACCCGACCGCATTGCCAATTGCCACCGCAGATTGACGGCGGAGGGCGGCTGCCATGCCTGCCGCAAATTCTGGTAGGGATGTGCCTAAAGCCACAATCGACAAGCCGACGGCGCTTTCGGCGATGCCCATCATTGACGCAATATCAAGGGCGCTGTCGGTGGTGAGTTTACCGCCAAGAGGCAGGCCGATAATGCCGATAATGAGATAGATCGTGATTTTGCGTGTATCGTCTGGCGCGTCGTCGATTTCCTCAACGATTTCTTCAATCGCTTGGCCCTTTTTGCGCATCCGCATGGCTTCAAAGCCATTATAAATCAGATATCCAGCAAGTAAGCTGACGAGCAAAAGTCCATCGGTAAAACTGACGATACGATCAAGGCTCAAAATGATCAGTAAAACGCTGACAAACACCATAAATGTCGCGGAGCGGCGCAGTCCGGTCTGTTTGCAGTTTATGGAGAAAAATAGCGCGGGTACGCCCAGCACAAACAGAATGTTTGTTATGTTGGAGCCAACAACGTTACCGATAGATAGCCCCGGCGCGCCATCAGCGGCAGCTGACAACGAAACCACGAGTTCTGGCGCAGATGTTCCAAATGCGACGACGGTTAGACCGATAACTAGGGGTGGAATGCCCATGCGATTGGAGAGCCCAACCGCACCGCGAACCAACAGATCACCAGTCACAACCAATGTAGCGAGCCCCAAGGCGAGCAGCAAATATGGCATTTGAACCTTTTTCTCTAAAGTGCGTGCGCAAGGTAGTGGCAAAGATCACCACAAAACACAAGAGTGTCTCATATGGGGATTGGTATTTATATGTAAAGACATCACAACTTTGTTGATGAGCTAGTCAGCACATATTTTTGTCTTTACGACTATTCCTTCTGGAGATTGTAATGCTGACAAACACTCATATCTTGATCGCGGCGACCGCGTTGACCCGCAAAAAATTCACGCGGCGGCAGAATATGTTGGTGGTTTTTGGGGGGCTTTTTCCAGATCTCTCGCTGGCTTTAATGGTTCTAGTGACCAGATTACCGGGTTTTCAGGCTGATAATCTTTGGCGCGCACCGGACGGATTATATTGGCAGGAACCTTGGCAGTTCTTTTCGGCCCTTTCCAATTCCATCCCCCTTTATATCGTTGCGCTACTGGCTTTCATGTTCCTTGTTCGACGTGATCAAACAAGGCGTTCAATCTGGTTGGCACTGGCGCTGTTCTCAGCAGCGTGTTTGCTCCATGTTTTGGCCGATTTTCCTGTTCACGCGGATGACGCCCATGTGCATTTTTGGCCGTTGAGCGGAGAGCGGTTTCATTCGCCGATTTCTTATTGGCAGTCAAAATATTATGGCGATTGGGTCAGCGCGTTTGAAACAGTGCTTGGCCTTGGGCTGGCGGTGATCATGTGGCGACGGTTTTCGAACCGGTTCTCAAGAATTGGTATTGTGGTGCTCGGATTGCCTTACATCTTGGCGCTATATTTCATTTTTTCCAGCGTCTTCGGCCAAGGTCAGTTTGGCTAAATCTTCTTTTTGAAGATGGTCGCCAACGCCACGCCCAACAAAATCAATGTGCTGGCGATGACAAACCGCGTGGTGAGTTGTTCGCTTAGGAACAACACGCCGCCCAATGTTGCAATGGCGGGTACAGTGAGTTGAACAACTCCTGCGCTGGTGCGTGCGAGGCTGGGCAGCACAAGATACCACACGGCATACCCCATGCCGGAGGCGAAAATTCCTGAAAGACAAGCAAAGATTATCCCCTGTAAATCGATAGACCAGCTGTTTGTTGTCAGCGCGAAAATAATCATTGCCCCCAAGGCGAGGGGGACGGTGCGCACGAAATTGCCCATCGTGTCTTGGGTTGCATTTTTTGATCCTCGGCCAAGCAGCGAGTAAACGCCCCAACTGATACCCGAGATGACCATCAATAGTGTGCCAATGGGGTCTGGTGCCACAAGGCCGGGGGAAACCAAATAGGTGAATGCGCTAAACGCGATCACAATGCCGACTATTTCAATAGGGCCGGGGCGTTCGCCTTTGACAATTGCCCAAATGATCATGGTGATTTGTACGGATGCGAACAGGATCAGCGCGCCCAATCCTGCTCCCAATGTCAAATAGGCAAATGAGAAAAAGATTGCATATGCCCCAAGCGATGTTGCCCCCAACCAAGACCCAGCGGTTTTGATTTTTCGGATCGTTCGCTGTTGAACTCCAACCAGTAAGAACAAAGCTGCCGCACCAGAAACCAAGCGAATAGTGGTGAACATTACCGGGTCGATATTGGTTTGGGCTAATCCCATGCGGGTGAAAATTGAATTCGCGGCAAATGCGATCATCGCGAGTGCCGTAAGGGAAGCTGTTTTTAGCAATTTAAATCTCTACTTGCTTGGTGTTGGGAAGATTTGTGGGAAATCCCCGGGCTCACCATCGCATTTCTCTTTGGCGTGAAATGAATTCATCTTGAAACCGTAATCTTCCCATACCCATTCGCCAAAGTTGCCGCAATCACCAATGCCACGCCCCTTGTAAAAACTTGTTAGCGCACGGTTTTCTGGATCGTAATAGGGGTTGATGAGAATGTCGGTGCCGCTCCACCCCATGGGCGCCCAATAGTCGGCGAATAGGAGTTTGGTTACGCCTTTATATTCGGTTGATTGTGTGTAAAAACTATAGCCAAAGTTGTAGGCGCCTGCAGTGCAGGGAATGACGTAAAGCAGGGTCGTATTGTTCACCTGATGCACTTCCCAGTCCGCGCCATGCACAAGATCAGACATAGTATCGCAATTGTCGTTCTTGGCATGGGTTGTTAAAATTTCAGGTGGCAGCTCTTTCGGGATATCGAGCTGTGGCTCTGCCAGTTTTAGATCGACTGGGAGCCACCCGGCGATGCGCGGATAACCTACGCGTCCCTGTTGGTCATCAATCCACAACAAAGCAGCGGTTAGGCCGGATAGGGAAAACTCGATGTCGACGGACTTGGCGTTCTCATCGTCAAAACCAATGGTCATTTTGTCGTCGGCAATCATTTTCTTGAGCATCGCCGTCGCTTGGTCGCCGATGAGGAAAATGTCGTTTATCGCGCCATATGCGCGAGCTGTTCCACCCTTGGTATAAGGATAAAAGTCTTCTCCGACATGGATATAAAATGTTGTGGTTTTGGCAGGCTGCGTTTTAACCGTTGTAAATGACATTTCCCAATGGTTGCCGCTCTTGTGTCGCCCTATCCTGAACCAATAATCAGCGACGGTGCCGTTAGCAGGATTTGGGTTAATATATGAAATGGCAGAACAATAATTTGTTTGCGGCCTACAGGCGGCTAACCAATCCTTGAAATAGGCGCGTTTCTCACCAAAATTATCCGCAATTGCAGAAGGTGCCATTAGCAAAGTCGCTATGAGTATCGCGGTTAAACGCATGGTAAAATGTCCCTTTTGATCGGTTAAGTTTAACCTAAATCATCAAAATTGGAAGTATTGTGAAGTTGCGATTATTGTCTGACAACTTCGCCCATTTGCTTTTGTTTCTTTTTGCGACGCGTTAGAATTGTCGTCGGCAGGTCGTGTGATTTGCCCAAAAAAATGGAGCGCAAAAGTGGAATCAATTTTACCACTCATTACTCAACTGATTGCTGGCGGTTTAGCCGGTAACGGTGTGGGACAAACGTTCAAAGATGCAAATCTTGGCACAATGGGAAACACGATTGCAGGCGCGATTGGCGGCCTTGGTTGCAGCGCCTTGTTAGGTATTACCCCAGGACTTCAATTTTTAGCCGGCATGGGCCTTGTGGCTGATGGTGTTTCAGGTCTCATCGGCGGTGCTATCTTGACGGCAATTGTTACCATTTACCGCAAAATGACCACTCGTGACTAGTAAATGCCAATGCGCTAAGCAATCTGTTTTCAGATTGCGCCCATCTCCAAAAGGGGCGGATTAAACGCTCCGCTTTGCATATGTAGCAGGATCAATTTCCTTGATGTCGACGCTGATGGTGCCGACTTGGGGCAGTTTCGCCGCCGCCTTTTCTAGGATTGCCGTGGTCACTTTGCGTTTTTGTTCTTCGGTCCTTCCAGCCATCAGCCGAACAGTGATGTGAATAAAGGTTGAGTTTTCAACCGGTTGGTACCAATGGGTTGCAGGGATTGCCCGTGCTTTGACATCTTCAGGTGTGGTGAACACGCCGGTTGCCAATGCGGCCTCGCTCAATGATTTGCAAAGTGCCTCAAGATCAATATCGTTTGCGATGGGTTGGGCATATTCAATGATAATATGGGGCATATTGGATCCGTTTTAGTTCATTGTTTGGTGGTGATTATTATAGGCGTTTGCAAAATTCAATGCTACGCTTTGAATCTCGCACAATTGGCGTGGTTTAAACAGCCCGCAAACTCCACATCAGGTCAAAATATGAGCACCACAAGCGCGGACGCTGGAAACAATATTTCCAAGGGCATTGCCCTAACTTTGATCTCCATCCTGATTTTTTCTGTTCAGGACGTCGCTGTTAAAATGCTGGTGACAGACTACCCGCCGACCCAAATTGTAATGATCCGCTTTTGGGGCGTGGCGGTGTTTACGTTGTTATGGGTGATGCGCGAAGGGCCAATTCGGAATGCATTTCGGACCAAAAAACCGATTTTACAATTGTCACGCGGCGTGCTGTTGGTGGTTGATATTTGGTGCTTTAGTGCGGCGCTGCAATTTATGCCGCTGTCGGATCTGCAAGCCATTTTTATGCTGTTCCCAATTGTTGTGACCTTGTTTGCTATACCTATTTTGGGTGAAAAGGTGGGCATTTTCCGGTGGTCTGCGATTGGCGTGGGTTTTATTGGTGCGATGATTATTATCCGCCCTGGTTTTCAAGACGTGAACATTGGGGTATGGTTTCAACTCGGCGCGGTGGCCACCTTTGGGCTTTACACGGTGCTGACCCGATTGGTCGCCCAGCATGATAGTACGTCCACATCGATGGTTTATATGGCAGTGGTCGGCGTTGTGCTTTCAACTGCCGTTGGGGTGTTCAATATGGTGCCAATGACCCTTAATGCATGGTTGCTGATTGGGTTGGTCATTATTACGGCCAACGTGGCGCATACGCTATTTGCCATGGCCTATCGAGAGGCCCCAGCAAGCGCGTTGCAACCATTCAATTTCCTGATATTGCCTGCATCTATCATCATGACCGTCATCTTTTTTGGCCATTGGATTGATGCAATTAGTCTTTTCGGTGCGTCATTGACCGTCGGCGCTGGGCTGTTTGTTTGGTGGAGAGAACGCCAAAAGGAACGCGTGGTTGCGCGTCAGGTTTTGCGCTAAAACTGGAATTGAAGAAAAGGAACGAACAGGCGCAGCATACGCGGAGAGATCAGATAGGGGATGATCGCGAGACATGCCCACACCTGTCCGAACATTGTTGCAAAAACTTAGGTGAGCCTTTGCGAGGCAAGAGATGATTGCGCACCCACCAAGGTTTTGCACAGCACTTTGATGATTGAAGTGCTCGAGCCATCAAACGGCGAATTGCAGGACACAGAGCCTAAAAGAGGCATCTCCACTTGCAGCCATTTCGATAACCTGCCGTTATTATGCGCAGACGAGTTACACATCACAGTTGATATAAATCAATTGCACTAGGGTAAATGAGGGCGATATTGTCGCACCTAGAACCCAAGTGTTAGTAGCGCCCTTTGAAATGTTACTGAGGACAATGTGATGAGGCGGTTCGGTTGAACCGGTTTTTTACGCCGTTCGAATAGAGCTTAGGGGCATACTACGGACCCAAAACTTAATTTTGGTCCGTAGTCGACGTTTGAAAATTGGTCGGCATTCCGGTTGAGTAGATAGATCGACTTGCTGACTAGTCGATAATATCCAGCTCCATATCCTTGAGGCGTTTGACCTCATCTCTAAGGCGCGCAGCATCTTCAAACTCAAGGTTGGTGGCTGCCTCGCGCATTTTGCTTTCCAAATCTTTGATGGTCGCAGCAAGGTTATCCCCCACATGCACTTGGCCTTTAGAGAATTTGTCTTTTCCGGTACCGACGGTAACGCGATCACCCTCGTAAACTGAATCCATGATATTTTTGATATTGGATTTGATGGATTGTGGGGTGATGCCGTTGGCTTCATTGAAGGCCATTTGGATTTCTCGGCGACGGCTGGTTTCCGTCATGGCGCGTTCCATGGACCCAGTTACCTTGTCCGCATATAGGATCACTTTGCCATCGACATTACGCGCGGCGCGTCCAATGGTTTGGATTAGGGATGTTTCAGACCGCAAAAAGCCTTCTTTATCCGCATCCAAAATGGCCACCAAGGCGCATTCAGGAATGTCCAACCCCTCGCGAAGCAAGTTGATGCCAACAAGCACGTCGAATGCACCCAGCCGCAAATCGCGAATGATTTCGATACGCTCGATCGTATCCGTATCCGAGTGCATGTAACGGACTTTGATGCCCTGTTCATGCATGTACTCTGTCAAATCCTCGGCCATCTTTTTGGTCAAGGTGGTCACCAAGGTGCGGTAACCCTGTTTGGCAGTCTTTTTGATTTCGTCAATGACATCATCGACTTGGTTTTTCGCCGGGCGGATTTCTACGGGCGGATCAATTAGCCCTGTTGGGCGAATGATCTGTTCTGCGAACACGCCGCCGGTTTGGTCCATTTCCCATTTGCCAGGCGTCGCGGACACATAAACCGATTGCGGCCGCATGGCGTTCCATTCTTCAAAGCGCAACGGACGGTTGTCCATGGCTGAAGGCAAGCGGAAGCCATATTCGGCCAAGGTCGCTTTACGGCGGAAATCGCCACGATACATGGCGCCAAGTTGGCCGATGGTCACATGGCTTTCGTCAATGAATACTAGTGCATCATCGGGCAAATATTCAAACAAAGTTGGGGGCGGCTCGCCCGGTTGGCGGCCCGTGAGGTAACGCGAATAGTTTTCAATACCCGCGCAAGAGCCTGTGGCTTCCAACATTTCCAAATCAAACAAGGTGCGTTGTTCCAAGCGCTGTGCTTCAAGAAAGCGACCCATGCCGTTCAGTTCTTGCAGGCGCGCTTGCAGCTCCGCTTTGATGAATTTGAACGCTTGGTTCAATGTTGGTCGTGGGGTCACATAGTGTGAGTTCGCATAGACGCGAATGTTCTTGAGTTTTGCTGCTTTTTTGCCGGTGAGGGGATCAAATTCTACGATGCTTTCGATTTCATCGCCCCATAATGTCACGCGCCACGCCGCGCTGTCGTAGTGAGCTGGGAATATCTCAATCGTGTCGCCACGCACCCGGAACGTCCCCCGGACAAAACTGGCTTCGTTGCGCTTATATTGAAGGGCAACCATGTTGGCGAGAAACTCGCGTTGATCAATTTTTTGACCTTCGTGTAGGTCAACGATCATCGAAGTGTACCCCTCAACCGAACCAATACCGTAAATACAAGAAACCGAAGCCACAATGATCACATCGTCGCGCTCTAGCACCGCGCGGGTGGCAGAGTGGCGCATTCGGTCGATCTGGTCATTGATGGTGGATTCTTTTTCAATGAATGTATCAGTGCGGGGTACGTAAGCTTCGGGCTGGTAATAGTCGTAAAATGAGACGAAATATTCCACGGCATTGTTGGGGAAGAAGCTTTTAAACTCACCATAAAGCTGAGCAGCCAATGTTTTATTGGGCGCCAAAATAAGGGCAGGGCGCTGGGTGTCGGCGATCAAAGACGCGACAGTGAACGTTTTACCCGAGCCGGTGACCCCAAGCAAAACCTGATCTGTTTCGCCATTATTGATGCCTTCTTTTAGCTCCGCAATCGCCGTGGGTTGATCTCCCTGTGGGCTGAATTCGGTTTCCAGTTTAAAGGGAATGCCGCCTTCCACTTTGGGCGGACGCGCGGGCCGGTGCGGCTTCCAAGCATCAACGCCTTCAACTTCCTCACGGCCATATTGAATGAGGTTTTCCAGAGCTTTTACGGTTTCTGAAACACCGGACGCGGCTTCAATTGGTTTGCTGGGGGAGACAAATCCAGCTTGTGGCGCCTCGGCAAACCCGTCCAAGTTTTCAGGCCGTTCCACTGAGTTGGCTTTTGACTTGGGAGACTTTTTGGACATGCCTGTGGCGGTGTCAGGGTTTGACGTTTTGGTGGTGCGTCTTTTGGCTTCTGCTGCTTCGGCGCGATCTAGCGCACGCGCATTTTTGAGCCGCTGCTGGGGGAGGCGCTTCGCCGACTCGATATCTTCGGCCTTCTCAATCTGGGTGATGAATTCATCAATTGAGAAGTCAGGCTTGCTGGGCCGTTCTGATTTTTTATCGTCGCTCATGAAAATACCTTGGTGCAGAAGGTGTATTAGCCCACCAGTGCTTACATATCAATATATGTGATTGTGCTCGGAACGTAAAGGGAACAAGTTTGCAAATTCACAAAACATATAGTACTAAATCTGTATATTGACGCTGTTCCAGTTTGTGGACAGGGTGCCGCCCACTTGCTCTCGCATTTTCGCGAAAAAGGAATTTATGACGACTTCAGAACAAACTGCCGTTGATGCGGCGGGTGTAACGATGCAGGAAACAGACAATTCTGCCCGCAATAATTTGGTTATTGGTTTGCTGTTAGCCTCCACGTTCGTGGTGTTCCTCAACGAAACAATCATGACCGTCGCCATTCCGCGTCTAATGATCGCGTTGGATGCCACCGCAAGTTCGGTGCAATGGCTGACCACTGCATTTTTGCTGACGATGGCCGTTGTGATCCCGGTGACTGGGTTTTTGATCCAACGGATGAATACGCGTCCGATTTTCATTTTGGCGATGAGTATTTTTTCTGTCGGCACGCTGATCTGCGCCGTTTCGCCGGGGCTTGAACTTTTGGTCTTTGGGCGGGTGGTTCAAGCTGTTGGTACAGCGATTATGATGCCGTTATTGATGACCACGGTGATGACACTCGTTCCCCCAGAATCGCGTGGCAAAATGATGGGCAACATTTCAATTGTTATCTCGGTAGCACCCGCGATTGGGCCAACAATTTCTGGCTTTATTCTTAACTATATGGAATGGCGCTGGTTGTTCATTTTGGTATTACCGATTGCCCTAATCGCTTTGGTCATAGGCGCAAAACTCATGAAAAACGTCACGGAGCCGCGTTATGCGCCGTTAGATATCCTCTCGGTTATTCTTTCGGCGATCGCGTTCGGTGGGCTGGTTTATGGTCTTTCTGGCTTGGGTAGCGCAGAAACGGCACAAATCGGCGGCCTGCCGGCATGGGTGATCTTGTTGATCGGTGCTGTTGTGATGGTTGTTTTCATCTTCCGGCAGCTTTCCTTGCAGAAAAAAGACGCGGCATTACTGGATTTTCGGACCTTCCAATCAAAACTTTATTCGATCAGTTTGACGATGTTGGCGATCAGCATGATGACGCTATTGGGCACAGTTATATTGTTGCCGATTTACACCCAAAATGTGCTGGGCATTGATGCGTTGCAAACTGGATTGATGTTGTTGCCGGGCGGATTGATTATGGGACTGTTGGCACCAAGTGTTGGCCGCCTTTATGATCGCATTGGCCCTCGGCCCTTGGTTATTCCGGGCACAATACTTGTTTCATTGGTGCTTTGGGCGCTGACGATGGTGGGACAAGATACGAGCGTGTGGAACATTTTGATTGGGCACATGATCCTGAGTGTTGGGCTGGCTTTGATCTTTACGCCATTGTTCACTTCGGCTTTGGGGGCTGTGCCGCCGATGCTTTATTCTCACGGCAGTGCGATGTTGGGCAGTATTCAGCAAGTGGCCGGGGCGGCGGGTGTTGCACTGTTTGTGGCGGTGATGTCCATCCAAACACGGCTCTCAACTGAAGCTGGCCTTGATGCGACGGCTGCTTTGACAAGTGGTATTCGGCTCGCTTTCCTTTGCGGTGCTGTGATTTTCCTTTTGGCCGTTCTGTTAGCGTTTTTCGTTCGACGTCCGCCAGTTGTGAAGGGCGCCGTGCCGGGGCACTAACCGACGCTGCGTTCGATGCAAACTGACGTTTGAGAAAAATTGGGGCTCGCTTTTGCGGGCCCTTTGCTATTGAACAGTTTGACCGATTAACATGGTCATCAAAGTGACCATTTGCGGCGAAACTGATTGAGTTAAAGCGGTTTGGCCATACTGATGTCTGTGGTTTTGTAACCGAGCTTTTTGTATAAATTTGCAGCGCCATGATTGAAGCCGAATACGTGAAGCGCCAGTTTTGTTGCGCCTAGCTTTTTTGCTTCTGGCTCTATCAAAGACATGGCGGCTTTCGCGTGTCCTTGTCGACGATGGTCGGGTTGTATTTCCAAATCATAGATGAATGCCGTCGTGGCACCCCATTTGGTTGAAACGACGAACCATATGGTGCCAATGACTTGATCGGCATCGTCCAAAATTGAAAACAAATTATTGCCTGGGCTGGCTAAGCCGTTTGGAAATGAACGTTCAAACGATTCTTGCGATAATTTTAGAGCTTGATCATCAGCAATTTCCAAGACTTGAGCTTTTTCCTTGGCGAACTCATTGGTGCAATGGGGCAGCCAAATATCAAATTCAGATTGTCGCATAGGGCGAATTTTGGTCTGCGGGTTGGCCATTTTGATACCTTAGCAATCTATTGGAGCCGCATACTCCATAGGCGGTCGCCCCATGTCAACAAATAGCCAAATCCCTAGTCAGCTAGGAAATAAGTGATCGTGCTAACAACGCGAACGCGTTTGTCGATTTGTTTGTCTGGACGATCATTGGGAATATCCACAGCTGGCAGGATTTGGAAGACACCCTGATTTGCAGTTTGAATATTGCCGACATTTGATTGAGATTGTTCGGCGAATTGTTGGGCAGCTTCGCGGGCGCGTTTGGTTGCTTCTGTAAGCATTTCGCCCTTTAGGTCTGCGATGCCAGTGAAGACAAAACTCGGGCCGCCGGACCAACTATCGGATGAAAATACGACGCCAGCTTTTAAGAGTTCGCCTATGTCGCGTGAGGCGAAGTTGAGCTCATCCACTTTATCGGTGGTGACCAACATATCTTGATTGAGGTTGAAGCGCACATCTGCTGGAAAGTTACCACCATTATAGCCTGCATATCGGTCTTCAACGCGTACATTTTGTATTTCGATTTCGTCGGCTTCAAATCCATGTTTGGTCAAAAACGCACGAACCGCTGTTTCCGATGCTTCAAGACTGCCCCGCGCTGCTTCAAGTGTCGGGCCGTTTGCGACAAATCTGATGGGCCAAAATCCGAGATCGGCTTTCACGCTCTTTTCGGCCAAACCTTTTACCGTCACTGTGCGCAATGGTTTGCGGCTGTTTTCAAGTGATTGGCCAAGCAACCAGCCGCCAGCAGCGACACCAATGGCCAAAATAAGGGCTGAAAGAACTGAAATTGATTTCATTATAAATCTCGTGAGTTTGGCATTTCATCAGCATAAAGGCTGATCAACACGGCGACAATGGGGCGCAAACAAAAACACCCCGGCAGTTATGCCAGGGTGAATTGGAGGTCATTTTAGTGCCGCTTATTAGTAGCGGTAAGATTTGAACGATGAGATTTCGTTGTTCAAGCGACGGCCCAGTTTTGGCACTGAACGGTCAAACGTGCGACATCTGCCATTGTAGTTTTTGTGTTTACACACTTTCACTTCTGCATCGCCAATGATTTTGATTGACGAAATTCTGTCGTTCCAACGGCCTGACAACAAGTTGTCTTTTGAGCCAGCAGCGACACATGCTTTGCGTCCAGAATAGTGGGCACCTGAATAGAAGCAGATGCGTGCTTTGCGTGGGCGGTAATCATTGTCGTTATCAGAAAGACCGAAGGAGAATGATGACCCGTTCGAGCCGAACTGGAAGCCAAATGTTACTTTTGGATTGTTCGAGCTGTGCTTTGGTTTCTTCGGTTTGTTCGGCTTATGGTTGCCTTTTTGCGCAAGGTATTTGCCTGAAACCCAGCCGTCTGGGCCTGAGTGAACGATGTAACACCATTTTTTCGAGTTGGTGCATTTTTGAACGTTTACTTCTTCGCCCTTATATAGTGCGTCAACAACGTCATAACCCGTGCCTGGGCCAGAGCGGATGTTGAGTGCTGCGGTCGACTTTGCTGCAAAAGCAAAGGCCGAAGATGCGGTGATGACGATGCCCATTGTTGCAAGGGCAGCTATTTTGGTAAGTTTGCGAAAGTCCATTTGATGTCTCCCAGTTTGAGGTTTCACTTGTTCCGTGACCCCAATTAACCAAAACGTTGCTGAATGGTTACTGAATGGTAATGTTCAGTTTCAGTTCATCTACCTGAATAGTGCAAACTAAGGGAAGACTTCCGCCGTTTTAGGCTATCGGTTTGGGTTTTCCTTGATCATCCAGTGCGACATAAACAAATTTGCCTTCGGTGACTTTTTCGCGTTGATTTAAGCGGTTGCGGCGCGCCCACGCTTCCATGAACACAGAAATGGACGTTGTGCCGACCCGTTCGATGGTGGTGTAGACGCACAAAACGTCGCCAACTTTTACCGGGGCGATAAAGGTCATGGCTTCAACGGCGACGGTGACAACGCGGCTTTTAGATTTTTCTGCCGCAGCAATGCCGCCAGCAATATCCATCTGGCTGAGCACCCATCCGCCGAAAATGTCGCCCGACGGATTTGTGTCCGACGGCATGGCAACTGTTCTAATGGTAAGGTCGCCCTGTGGCGCATTTTGATCGCTCATGACTTAGCCCAGTGCTGATATGGAGGAGAGATCGTCGTCGTCGTCTTCATCGGCTTTTGAAATGGACTGGCCGTCCATATTGACGACTTTGTTGGGGTGCATTTTTTCTTCCCAATGGCGACGGCAAAGGGAAACATAGACTTCCTTGCCGATGCTGACTTGGTCGCCTTCGCGGATGGCTTCGCCATTTTCATCCATGCGCACAACCATTGTGGCTTTGGATCCGCATTCGCAGATGGTACGAATTTCGCGCAAAACATCGGCAATTGCCAGCAACTCAGCAGAGCCTTCGAATAGTTTGCCTTGGAAATCTGTGCGTAGGCCAAAACACATAATTGGAATTTTGAGGTGATCGGCAACCCGCGCCAATTGCCAGACTTGTTCGCTGGTGAGAAATTGGGCTTCATCAACAAAGATGCAGTCGATTTTTTTCTCTTTATTGGCTTTTGCAATATCAGCGAAAAGATCAAGTTCGCTATCATAAAGATTTGCGGGCACATCAAGACCGATGCGGGATGAGATTTTGCCGACCCCGTCTTCTACATAAAGAGAAGAGGTGTAAAGGCGTGTTTGCATGCCGCGCTCAAAATAATTGTGAGCTGCCTGCAACAAGATCGTCGACTTGCCTGCATTCATCGCCGCGTATGAAAAATAGAGTTTCGCCATCAAAAGCGCCCCATTGGAATCGGTTCATTCAGATGATGTTAGGCTAGATCGACGCGTGTTTTGAAGGTTTGATCGGTAAAAAGTGTGGTGCGCCCCCATCTTTTTGGGCAAATGGCGGGTGGGGGATCGGTTTTGCAGACAAAAAAATGGCCGCTAATGGAGCGGCCAGTGGCGTACCATTTTTTGGGGGGCGGTACGCCATGGAGGTCAACGTGCGTTGACTCTCCCGTCCAAAGTGCGGGGCATGCTCCTTGAACATGTTTTATGCTATTTGGTGATATTGACAGTTCCATGTCCGATTTGTGTCACCAATGTGACTATCCACAGCAGCTGTGGATGAGTTTTGTGGTTCCATTTTGTCGAAACCATGCATGTTCAAACGACATATTTGCAAGCGCATGGCCGTTTGATGCATGCTTTTGTGATCAGGGAGTGAAAATATGTTTGCTGAAAATATTCAATCTTTTCTTTCGGAACTAAAAGAAAACAATAATCGAGAGTGGTTTGAGGCGAACAAACCGCGTTATCAAAATGACGTGGTAAACCCCGTTCTTGAGCTTATTGGCACAATAGAGGGCGAACTGGCCGCGCTGAGCCCGCCATTGCGTGCTGAACCCAAAGCAAATGGTTCACTGCGGCGCATATATCGCGATACGCGCTTTTCCAAAGACAAGACACCTTATCATACCCACATTCACTTGATTTTTTGGACTGGGGGTCATCCGAACAAGTCGCCCGGTGTTCATGTGGTTCTTCACCCGGAAGGGTTTAGTTTTGGGGCTGGGCACTGGGCGTTGGATAATGAGCAATTGGATCGAATGCGGCAACAGATTTTGGGCGACGGTGGCGCCGCTGTTTCAAAGGTTATAATGCAAGTCGAGCAGCATGGCGCGAAGTTAGACGAGCCGGCACTCGCGCGTGTTCCGCGTGGTTTTGATAAGGATGCACCGGGGGCAGATTTGTTGCGCCATAAGGGGCTGGTGGTGAAAAGTGGTACTGTTGCTTATTCCCACGAGTTGGAAAATGTGGACGGTGCAGCCAAGCTAATTTTGGGAATTTGCGAGAAGATGGCACCGCTTAACAAATATTTGGTGGAGCATGTCTGGTCTGCGTAAACGCATAAAAATCGCGTGGGTTCACATTGCCGCCACACTCAGTATTTAACTCAGAGCATGCGGGTGGTACTGTTTTGTTTGGAGATGAAATGAACAAGTTTGCCAAAATTTGCGGTGCGACTGCGCTTGCTGTTTCGATGAGTATGCCTGCTATGGCGGAGACCATGAACCCTGAAGGGGTGTGGCAGCCTGGCAATAAAGAATCTCGCTATGAGATTTCATATTGCGGCAATGGCGCGCAGCTTTGTGCATTGGTCAAATGGATCGACCCAGCGTTTGTGAACGACGATAATCGCAAATTTATAAACACCTATTTGTTTTCTGAGCTTCCCCCGAGTGGCCGGAATAAATGGCGTGGCACCATTAGTTTTCAGGGTCGAAAAATTAGCGGTGTTGTCAAGCAACTATCAAGCGAAAAGCTTTCGGTAAGAGCATGTCTTTTGTTTTTGTGCGAAGAAGTATTGCTGGACCGCGTCGCGGATAAATAGTTACTTCGCCACACGTCTTGCGCGGGTCCGTTCAAAAAAGACCGGGCCTGCTTCGGCCAAAATGATGGCTGAAAAGATCAGCAATACGCCAATATAACCGGTTGGTTCCAGTCTTTCCCCCAATATGATCGCTGCCCCTAACGCGGCGAATAGGCTTTCCATTGATAGGATCAATGCGGCATTTGCTGTGGGGACGTGCTGCTGGCTGATGGTGTGCAGAGTAAAGCCAATTGCTGTCGACAAAACGCCTGCATATAGAATTTCGACCCACCCGATTTGAAGCCCCTCTAGGGTTATAGTTTCAGTGCCTGCTGCGCCAAGTGCGGAGATGGTGCCGCCCACCAAAAAGATGATGGCGGAAACCGTGATCGGGCGTTGAGTGATGCTGGCGGCGCTGCCCAAATTGAAAACGTACAGTGCCCAAAAGAATGAGCTGGCGAGAACGAAATAATCTCCAATAACAAAGTTATCGACCTTGCCGCCGCTCAAAAGGAAAAGCCCCGAAAAGGCGAGGGCTGCGGCGACCCAGATCAGGCGATGCAATTTGGCCTTTGCGAACACCACCATCAAAACGGGGACAAAAAACACGTAGAAGCCGGTGAGAAACCCGGTGTTTGTCACCGATGCTGTAAGCAGCCCAATCTGTTGAAGCCAAGAGCCAAAGAAAAAGGCGAACAGCAAAATGCCGATCAGTTTCCAACCTTGTCTGGTGATCGGTTTGTTTACCCGTCGTGTTTCCCAAATCGCCAATGGCAGAATGAGAATGCCGCCCAACAGATAACGGGCCGCCAGAAATGTTAGCGGCTCCATGGCGTCCATTGCTGATTTTTGAGCGATAAAGGCCGAGCCCCAAATAATGGTGGCAACAATCAGCAGAGCAGTAGCGGTTGAACGCGACATTGCAGCAACTTTCACGGCAGATAGGCAATTCGCCCAACGCGGCGATGCCGAAGTGAAACTATAAGACTTGGGTACCTATAAGACTTGGTCGAGCGCTTTGATCAGCTGATCGATTTCTTCTTGGCTGGTGTAATGGACAAATGACATGCGCAAAACGCCGTGGTCAAGGCCCAAATTCAGCGCTTCAATCAGCCTATAGGCATAAAAATGCCCGCCACTCGCCATTATCTTGTGTTCAGCCAATTCCTTCGCCAAATCAAGTCCAGGGCGATCGCAATGGATTGAAATGGTGGGGACGCGGTCCTCGGCATTTGATGGACCGATGATGCGCACATCGTTGCGGCCGCGCAAATAGTCCAACAATGGTTCGACGAGTGCTGTTTCTTGTTCACGAATTTTCAGTGATGTCGCCCGATAGGGATCTGCCGCATTTTCAGTGCCAGCAATTTTTGCCAAAGCATCAAAATAGTCGACAATGCCGTTGCAGGCCGCGATTTGAGCGTGGTCAGGCCCCGCAGGCACCAAACGTTTGCGCAAAAATTCAGCGTTGAAGAAATGTCCCTGGTTGGGGAGCTTTCTTGCAAGGTCAGGATCGACAACCATCAGCCCTTGATGTGGGCCATATGTTTTGTAAGTGGAAAACAAATAGATATCTGCACCCAAATCGGTGATGTCTGGCAGGGTGTGCGGCGCATATGCGACGCCATCAACTACCGTTACAGCACCAACCGAATGGACGATTTCGCAGATTTTTTTGACCGGATTAATGTGCCCCACAACATTTGAACAATGGGGGAAGGTGACGAGCTTTACTTTCTCATCAAGCAATTCGGTCAATTTATCCAATTCGAGTTCTGCGGTATCTTTGTTTACCCGCCATTCGCGGACCTCAACACCAATTTTTTCCAATTTACGGAATGCCCCGGTGTTTGCTTCATGACATTGATCCGTAACAATGATCGCGTCGCCAGCGCTGAGCATTTCGCTAAACGCATTGCCTAATGTGTAGGTATTCGCTGTGGTTGATGGGCCAATGTGGATGGCATCAACATGGACATTTAGCGCTTTCGCGAGCCGCTCATGGGCGCGATCCATTTCCACGCCCGCTTCTTTTGATGCAGGATAAACCCCATAGGGCTGCAATTTATGTGATGTGTAATAATGGTTGTAATGATCAATGACATGTTGGGCCATATAGGAGCCGCCAGCATTTTCGAAAAACGCCCATCCTTTGAGGTCATTTTGTTCAAACGCAGGAAAGTTGGCGCGAACCGCCTTTGTGTCTAATGGCAATGTCATGATCATCGTCCCGAAAATTGGTTGAACCATATTGGTAACTTGCGAATTTGATCGGGGCAAGACAAAAGAATGCTCCAACTGTAGGGGCAGTTGAAGCATTTTGGATGGGGAACAGTGAAGTCCATAAAGGACTAAATAGGAGATGCCGGACGACGAGGGCAAGTTGCCCCAACTTGGGGTACGTAACCCCAACGTGGGGCACGTCGCCCGGCATAGGCTACTCGTCCGACTTAGCCATTTGATGGTGCAGGGGCACCATTGCCTTGTGGACCACGAGGGCCGTCGCCTTTTTGGCTCTTGCCAAACTGACCGCGTTTGCCTTTTTTACCCTTTTGACCTTTTTTGCCGCCGAATTTGTCCATTTGAGCCTTCTGATCGTCAGATAGGCTTTCATAAAAGCTTTCGAACGCTGGCATGACGATGTTCATGCTTTCAAGTTGCAGTTCCATCATCGCGGTGCGGTGCTTCATTTTCTCAGCCGCACCTTCTGGCTTTTCAGCTTTCAATGGTGCGCAACTTTCACCAAAATTAGTTTGCGCGGTAAGTGCTGCCGTTTTTAAATCATCGAATGCAGGGCGCTGGGCGTCCGTTAAATCGATACGGATTGCCATAATTTCGAGTTTTTTCTCAACGTTTTCTGCCCCGTCAGTTGAACAGATGCTGCCCAAAAAGGCGTGACCACCACGTACGGGCCGGAACTGGCCTTTGCCTTTGCGTTCTTGCTTTTGCTCGGCTGAAGGACCGGTTTTGGTGCTGTCTTGAGCGTAAGCCGCTGGGGCAAGAGCGCTGATTGACATCGTGCCAACAAGTGTTGCTGCAAGTGCGAGTGCTGAAATCTTTTTCATTTTATCTTCCTTTGCCCGACCAATTGGGCGATTTGGGTTTGGCGTCTGATCGAGATTGAAGATAGGGGAAGCCACGTTGCCTAAAGTTTTCCGTGAAATGAACAATTGGTAAGTTTGGAAAGATTTGAAAATAGGCACAAAAAAAGACCGATGCGGGTAAGGCATCGGCCAAGTTGGGGGGGCTTTCCTATAGAGTTAGTTCGGCCGGAAAGCAGGGCAGAATGGAGGTCAGTTGTGTTTATCTAGCGTTGTGTGTTGCGAACGCGAATGGGTTTGAGCTTGGATTGTGTCGTATGTCGCCAGACGCCTACAATAATGGCGGAGCAAAGCGCTAACGCAGGCAAAATAATGCTCAGAGCGGTGACGCTGGTGTGTTCTTGCGTGGCGGCAACTGCGGGGCTAACGACCAGGAGGATTGCAAAAACTGCAGCGAGTGAGCCAGACAAATAGTGTAGTTTGTTTTTGGCGGCTTTTTGTTTCATCTCGGATCGTCCTTTTGATCGTTTAATCGTTCGATGATGCTAATATGAATGACAGATGAGGTGAGAGTTGGTCTGAATTTGGGTGATTTGCGTTCAAAAGTCGGGCAAGTTTGTGGCAAGACCATCATTCCCATATGCAACTTGCAAAACGATATTGAACTTGCTTTGATCAATTTGATTGAACCTAGCCAAAAGATTTTTTGACATTATGAATATGATTTCTGATGCGCTTGCGCGCGTAAAACCATCCGCGAGCATGAACATATCCGCCATTGCGTTGGAAAAACGTGCCGCTGGCGTGGATATCATTCCGATGAGCGCAGGGGAGCCGGATTTCGATACGCCGGTGCATATCAAAGACGCGGCAAAGCGGGCGCTGGATGCGGGCGAAACAAAATATACCGCTGTTGATGGCATCCCTGAGCTTAAAGCCGCCATCGCCGCCAAATTTAAGCGCGAGAATGATTTGGATGTAGACCCCAAAGATTGTTTCGTTGCCACAGGCGGCAAGCAAATCATCTTCAATGCGATGGTCGCGACCCTTAATCCGGTCGATGAAGTCGTGGTGCCTGCACCATACTGGGTTTCCTACCCTGAAATGGTGCGGTTAACTGGGGCGACGCCAATTATCGTTGAAGCGGGCGCCGCGGCGGGATTTAAAATCACACCAGTGCAATTAGAACAGGCGATCACCGCGAAAACCAAGTGGTTGTTGTTGAATTCGCCGGGCAACCCAACGGGTGCTGTTTATTCAAAAGACGAGTTGCTGGCATTGGCGGTTGTGTTGCGGGAGCACCCGCATGTCCATATTTTGATGGATGATATTTACGAGCACCTGACCTATGGCTGCAAGTTTTACACCATGGCGCAAATCGCACCTGATTTGGGTGACCGCACAGTGACCATGAATGGCGTTTCTAAAGCCTACTCGATGACAGGATGGCGGATTGGCTATTGTACGGGGCCAAGTTGGTTATTGAAGGCCATGTCTAAACTGCAAGGGCAATCAACCTCCAATCCATGTTCCATCGCGCAGTGGGCAGCGGTTGAAGCGCTGAACGGCGACCAGAGTTTCTTGGCAGAGTGGCGCAAGGTATTTGAGGAGCGTCGGGACTATTTGGTTGAACGACTAAATAAAATAGATGGGATTGAATGCCTGGTGCCCGAAGGCGCATTTTATGTTTACCCGTCTTGTGGAGGGCTTTTGGGCAAAACCACCGAAGGTGGTCGTCTTTTGAAAACGGACGAAGATGTTGCCATGGCCTTGTTGGACGAGATGGATGTCGCGACCGTGCATGGTGGCGCATATGGCGTTTCGCCGCATTTCCGCGTGTCTTATGCAGTATCGAAAGAAGATATTGGCAAGGCGTGTGATCGGTTTGAGGCATTTGTTGCGGCGCTGACTTAGGGCGCTGACATTCGTTGTTGGTTGGTCCCGGCTCGGGGGCCGGGACGGCACAAGTTTTTGGATCATGGCGCAAGTTGTGAGAAAAGAGTGCGAGATCTGCACCAAGCGGCATCCCCAGACTTGATCCGGGGTCACCTTCATGAAGTCGGAAATCCCTAACGGGCAGCGCGGCGGGCATCTGCCTTTTTAAGGGTTGAGAGGAATGTATCCTTTACCCCTTGGTCGTTTACTTCGAAGCAAATTTTCACTGGGCGGCCATTTTTGGCTGGGTCTGCGATGGTGTTGCCCACCTCGTCGCCTTCCAAAATCGTGTTGAGTGGCGCTTCTTTTATGTCGAAAAACTCTGGATCAGTGATCGCAATCACAGCCGCCGGATCGTGAAGGTAACAGCCATTTACGCCGACATTCTCGGTGTAAAATTTGATGTAATATTCTGAAACCTGCTCCAAAAACTTACCAATTTTTGGCGAATGTTTTGTGACTTCGCGGAAGTCGTCCATATTGCAGCTAACCGAATGGGTTACATCTAGGCCGACCAAGGTAACGTCCCAATCGGCATCAAAAACCACCTGCGCGGCGTGCGGGTCGTTCCAGATGTTCGCTTCAGCAAATGGCGTGACATTGCCGGGCGCGTCGACTGCACCGCCCATGATCACGACATTTTTTGCGTTCTTTGCAATTTCAGGATCTTGCTGTAACGCGAGGGCCAAATTGGTCAATGGGCCGACGGCGCAAATGGTGATTTCACCAGGATTGGCCTTTGTAACTTCACACAAAAATTGAGCAGCTGAACGTGTGTCTTTTTCGCGACTTGGTATTTGGGGTGGATAATCGCCAAAACCTTCTACACCATGCACAAAATCCGCATGTGGATTTGGTGTGATGGTCAAGGGTGTTGGCGCACCTTCGGCGACGGGAATGTTGAGGCCAGCCAAATCGGTAAGGTGGATGGCGTTGCGTGTTGCTGTTTTAACCGGAACATTGCCAAAAACGGTCGTGAGACCAACAACTTCAATGCGTTCGTCGGCAAATGCATGGTGCAAGGCCATTGCGTCATCAATGCCCGGATCAGTGTCGATTATGATTTTATGTAGGGTCAAGATTGGTACTCCAGGAATTCAAAAACTTCTTTAATTGGGGGAATTGCGTCTGCCGCGCCGGGGCGTGTGACCTGAATGGCGGCAGCAGCGCTTGCGATTTTTAGGGCTGTTTCAGGATCATCACCCAAATCGAGCCGTGCGAGGAAATAGCCGGTGAATGTGTCACCAGCGCCAGTGGTATCGACCGCGTCGACTTTAAATGAGCTTACTTCATATTGCTGGTCGCCCTGTTTGTAGGACGCGCCCTTGCTGCCTTTGGTGACCAATATACGGTCCACCGGCAACTGATCTACTGTAATGTTTAGCGTTTCGGCAAGCTGGGCAGCTTCGACCTCGTTAACCGCGATGAGGTCAACATGTTTGATCATTTGCGCGGCGATCTTTGCATCAAAGGGCGCGGCGGCATAAGCGACCTTTAGGCCTTTTTGTTTGGCTGATTTGGCCGCCTCAACAATCATGTTGGTTTCGTTTTGTAGCAGTAACCAATCATTTTCGTCGGTCTGAGCCAAGGCTTTATCGATCTGAGCTTGGTTGAGCGTTTCATTCGCCCCGCCATGAATAACGATGGTGTTTTCACCTTCATTATCGACATAGATCACCGCGTGACCTGATGCGCCATCATCGGTGAGCGTATGCTGGGTATCCACGCCACTGTCTGTGAGTTTCTTTTTCGCCCATTGCCCGTCTTCGCCGATCCGACCGACATGGACAACATTGCCACCGGCCAACGCGATGGCGATGGATTGGTTAGCGCCCTTGCCGCCGAGGCCTGCGCTATAAGAAAGATTGCGCAATGTTTCACCAGCTGCCGGGAAGTGGGGAACGCGGTGAACATAGTCAATATTGATGGATCCGATATTGATGATGGGCATGATTTCACCTCGTCGCGATTAAAGTTTTGGTTTCATACAGATATTTTATCAATTGGTCAAAAAATATCTATTGCTGCTGGAGAAGTTCTACTCACTCACGGGGAATTTACAAATGCTCAGTTGCATGTGAGCGAAATGTTTAGTCTGGTTTGGTTAGAAAAATGATCAGGAGGGTGTAAATGCTCATCAAGAAGAAGAAAAGTTGGGAAATTGCTGAGCGGGAGGCAACGCCCGAAGGTATCTATCTTAACAGACGCCAAATTATGGCCGGCGCTGGAGCCATTGGTTTGGCTGGCGCATTGGGTACAGTTAATGGTGCATTTGCGGCGACCGAAGATGATCGGTTAGCGATCAACGCACCGCGCAATGAAGCTTTTCAACTTGATCGGGAATTGACGCCTGAAGATATCAATCTCAACTACAACAACTTTTACGAGTTTGGCTCGCATAAAGAGATCGCCCGTGATGCGCAGGCGCTTGAGCCGCGCCCGTGGGAAATTACCATTGATGGGATGGTGGACAATCCAACAAAAATTGATGTCGACGACTTAATCGGCAAAATGGCTGTGGAAGAGCGGCTCTATCGGCACCGGTGTGTTGAGGCGTGGTCGATGACCGTTCCTTGGATTGGGTTTCCATTTGCAAAGCTTGTTGAAATGGCGGGGCCGCAATCGGGTGCGAAATATATCCGCATGGAAACGTTTAATGACCCTGGCGTCGCGCGTGGTATCAAGACCCAACCTTGGTATCCTTGGCCATATGTTGAAGGTCTAACGATTGAAGAAGCGCAAAACGACTTGGCATTTTTGGTTGTGGGCGCTTATGGCAAACAGGTTGCAGACCAAATGGGCGCACCGCTTAGATTGGCTGTCCCGTGGAAATACGGGTTTAAGTCGATCAAATCGATCGTGAAGTTCACGTTTACTGACGAACGCCCAGTTAGTTTTTGGGAACAGTTGCAAGATAAAGAATATGCGTTTTGGGCCAATGTGAACCCCGAAGTGCCACATCCGCGCTGGACGCAAGCGACCGAACGTGTGTTGCATACAGGTGATCGCGTTCCAACATTGAAGTTCAATGGATATGAAGAGCAAGTCGCGGGGCTTTATGCCGATATGCAAGATTTAGGTGATCTGCTTTACCGGTAGAGCCGTATCTTAAATACTCCTCCTCATAACTGGTCGCCGGTGAAGATTTTCACCGGCGATTTTTTATAATTCAATCAGATTTAAGTCAGGTCTTGTTCACGTCAAGTCTTGAGCCAACATCATCGCGTTCCCATCGGGATCGTAGAATGTTGCGGTGCTGACCATCCCCTCTATGACATCTGTTTCCCCATCAAACTTTACACCAGCCGCTTCTAAGGCTGCACGCGCTTCGTCGATATTTGCAATGCCAAATACGGGTACTGAATTGCCTGGCACGGGTTCGGTATGTTCGCCAAGACCCAATGTTACGCCTTCGGTTTTGGTTTTAAGTTCGCTCCACCCAGCGTCATCGGCGTGATAAACAAGTTCAAACCCAAGCATATCATTGTACCATTGTGCGCTGGCATGGCGGTCACTTACGGATAAGGCGATGGTGATTGTGTTTTCTAAAGTTACGGCTGGCATAGGGCTTCCTTTTTGATCATAAAATATATATACTATACTTTATGGACATAGAAACAATTGTCAAGGTGACTTCTAGGGCATGGTGCTTGAACATTCTCGCGCTGCTGCACGCTGGTACGCCGGGTCGACAAGCGCCATTGCTTTCTAAATCAGGTGCAAGCCGCACGGCCTTTGCGCAAAGCTTGTCTCATTTGGTTGATCTTGGCCTGCTGGAGCGAAATCCAGGTCACGGCCATCCGCTGCGCCCCGAATATCGGCTGACACCAAAGGGCGTTGAAATCGCAGCGGTTGCGGGGAAAATCAATGCCGCTGTAACGGAGCAAGCGCATGGTCCGATATTGCGTCGCACTTGGAGCGTGCCGGTTTTGGCAGCAAGTTACAAACCCCGGTATTTTGGCGAAATAAAGAATGAGCTGGTGTCCGTGACGGACAGGGCCTTATCGCAATCCCTGCAACAACTTCAAAAGAGCCGCTGGCTTGTGCGCAATATTGACACGAGCAAAAACCCGCCGCGCCCGATCTACCAAGCTGCAAACCAAGGGTTTGAAATTGCTCAGGCCATCAACTTGGCTAGGGTTTAGTTTTTCTTAGCCCACCGCAAAACCATCATCGATTATGCAAAAAAAAGGCCCTACCAAAAAGGTAGGGCCTTGAATAAGGGGCAGACATCGAGGGAGGAGGGACGGTGTCTGCCGTACGCGAGTTGACTTCGAGGGAGGAGGGACGTCATCAACTCGTTACCGACCTTATATGGTGTGCGATGGCAACTTAACAAGCGTATAGAATGCATATTTGATATGCGCTAAACGCATAGCTAAATTTCGCAACCTATGGTTTGCGCCATTCTGAGGTCAAAACCGCATCGAGCCCTGTTATTTTGGCGTAACTGGACTTAATTGGTATGCAATTGAATGCGTTGGGATTTCCCATAAAAAAAGGCCCCGTCGGGAGGAGACGGAGCCTTTGAATGAATGAGGCAGACATCGAGGGAGGAGGGACGGTGTCTGCCGTCTGACAAGTTGACTTCGAGGGAGGAGGATACGTCATCAACTTGTTATGCATCCTATATGCCTGTCCCCTCCAACTTTCACAACAGACATGATTGCATATTTGCCATGCACAAAATGCATGGGTTTGATTGCTCAAAAAAAAGGCTCCATCCGCGAGGACAGAGCCAAAAAGGATTAGAGGAAAACTCTAACAAGGAGGGAACAACGAAACAGTTGAGGGAGGAGGAACAACATGTTCGTTTTTCTTGAGGCGTATATGATGGCGAATTTACTTTTTGGCAACCACGTTACGCACATGTCCGGTATGCAGTTTTTGCATATCAGTCGCATTGTTCATATATTCCAGCCTGTTATCAATATTATTGCCGCGCTGGTTTGTGCCGATTTTTCTTCAGAAATGCTGTGTATTCCAGTTTATGCACGGGCTTGCTCACGTCACCTGAGAAGGTCGATGTCCTTGGTTCTCGCTACATCATCAAGCCTAACGGATTTGAAAGTGACCTTTGGGCGGACATTTCCAAGCAATGGGTGACGTATTCAGCTTGTTGTTGAACTAGAATTCCCAGCCGCGAGCTTTGGACACGAGGAAATCACGGAAAACGCCAACGCGTTTTGAGTTTTTCAGCGCTGGTGGGTAAACAAAATAGGTTTCAAACTCTGGCTTTTCTACAGTTTCGAGAATACGCACTAAGGAAGATTCGTCCTCTGTGACATAGTCGGGCAACATCGCGATGCCGATGCCTTCGCGGCACGCCTGCATCATCCCGTAAATTGCATTGACGCGCAGGGAGGGGATGCGTGGATTGTTTTCAGCGCGGCCGATGGTTTCTAGATAATTCACATCACCTAAATAGGCTGGGCTTGGATTGCCAAACGTGATGATCTTGTGGTTGTCGATGTCGCTAACATTTTCAGGAATGCCGTGCTGTTCCAAATAGCTTGATGACGCATAGAAGTGAAAATGCACGGTGAAGAGTTTGCGTTGGATCAGTTCAGATTGATTGGGACGGTGCAAGCGGATGGCAACATCTGCCTCACGCATCGCCAAATCAAGTTCAGAATCGTTGAGTTTTATTTCCAACTGGATGGTTGGATAGCGCTCTAAAAATTCATTGATCCGCGAGGTTAGCCAAGTCGAGCCGAACCCAACGGTGGTGGTCACCAGCAATGGGCCAGTGGGTTGGTCACGCGTCTCGCTCATTTGCGCTTCAACGGATTGCAGTTCCCATGCCATGCGATGAGCCGTGCGGAACAATTGTTCGCCAACTTCCGTCATCACGAGGCCGCGCGCGTGGCGAATGAAGAGTTTTAGGCCAAGCCCGTCTTCTAGCGACGATATTTGACGGGACACGGCGGATTGGCTCATGCCCAAACGTTCACCAGCATGGGTGAAGCTGCCTGCTTCGGCAACAACATGAAAAATCCGCAACCTGTCCCAATCAATGCCCATTACTCGGCCGCTTCTGCAACATCGAGCTCTGCGATGTATTTTTCAGCCTCAAGGGCCGCCATGCACCCCATGCCCGCAGCGGTCACCGCTTGACGGTAAATATCGTCCGTGACGTCGCCGGCTGCATAAACACCGGGAATGTTCGTGGCAGTGCTGTCAGGTTTGGTGACGAGATAATTGCCATGTTTCATATCCAGTTTTCCATCGAAAAGGCTGGTGGCAGGGGCGTGCCCGATGGCGACGAATATGCCATCAACAGCTTTCTCAACGATTTCGCCGGTATTGCGGTTTTTCAGTTTCGCGCCAGTAACCGATCTTGGAATGCCGGTGGTGCCGAGCACTTCAAGCAATTCTGTGTCCCACATAACTTCGATCTTGTCGTTCGCAAACAAGCGTTTTTGCAGGATTTTTTCCGAACGTAATTCGTCCCGACGGTGAACCAATGTGACTTTTGAGGCAAAGTTGGTGAGGAACAGTGCTTCTTCAACAGCTGTGTTGCCGCCGCCAATGACCAGAACTTCTTTTTCTTTATAGAAAAAGCCGTCACAAGTTGCGCATGCGGAAACACCAAAGCCCTGAAACTCTTGCTCTGAGGGTAAGCCAAGCCATTTGGCTTGGGCGCCTGTGGCAATAATCAGCGCATCGCAGGTGTAAATGGTGCCGCTATCGCCAGTAAGTTCGAACGGGCGTTTTTCCATGTCCACATTGATAATAATGTCAGAAACAATCTTGGTGCCCACATGTTCAGCTTGTGCTTGCATTTGTTCCATAAGCCATGGGCCTTGAACCATATCCGCAAAACCGGGATAGTTTTCGACCTCTGTGGTGATGGTGAGTTGGCCACCGGGCTGGATGCCTTGGATAATGACCGGTTCTAGCATGGCGCGAGCAGCATAAATTGCTGCTGAGTAACCTGCGGGTCCAGAACCAATGATCATGACGGGTGCGTGCATGTTCGCATACCTTGAAAAAGTGGATTAGAAGATTTGCACTTAGTGTAGGTATGCGACGCGCATGATACAAGACTGAACAGAATTGGCCCACATAAACGTGAACCAATGAGGGTCAAATATAGCTAACTTTTAAAATCTCATAAGATTTTGAGCCGCCTGGTGCCGAAACTTCGATGCTGTCGCCTTCTTCTTTCCCAATCAGTGCGCGGGAAATAGGTGAAGATAGCGAAATTCTGCCTGCGCCAGCGTCCGCTTCGGGGTTACCCACAATTTGGTAGGTTTTCTCTTCTTCGGTATTTTCATCAACCAATTTAACGGTTGCGCCGAACTTAACGGTGTCGCCACTTAGCTTGGTCACATCAATAACTTCGGCCAGCGCCATGATAGACTCTAGCTCCTGGATGCGCCCTTCGTTTAGACTTTGTTGCTCTTTGGCCGCATGATATTCCGCGTTTTCTGACAAATCGCCATGAGCACGGGCTTCAGAAATTGCTGCAATAATGCTCGGCCGCTCTTTAGAAGATCGCTGAACAAGCTCGTCGCCTAGCATCTTGTGGCCTGCAATTGTCATTGGGATCTTTTCCATGGTCCCGCCCTTTCATTCTTATTTTTGTGTTGCACTGCAATAAAAAACCGGCCCCAAAATATTACAATTGGAGACCGACAGCGTGCAAAAACTAACATAGCCGCAAATCTGCCTTATGCTAAGGAAAATGTGCGGCTACCGAATTTGTTACGCGCTTGATATGTCAGCAATAGGGCTGACTAAAAAGCAGAAGAACTGGCCGTTAAGGCTTAGTCTTCAACTGTAAGTTCGCCAGCAGAGAATTTGCCAGAACGTTCGTCCTGAACCAATTCGTAGCCAACTTTTTGGTTTTCTGCCAAAGAAGATAGGCCTGACTGCTCAACCGCAGAAATGTGGACAAACACGTCGTTGCCACCGTCTTTTGGTTCAATAAAGCCGTAACCCTTTTGGGTGTTAAACCATTTAACTGTACCTGAAGGCATGAAAATTTCCTTTCGTGAAATACTGCCGCAATTCTTGGTTCTTTATCTTTAGAACCGGTTCTGGATCGATGTTGGTAGAAACGTAGCATTCACGGAGGTAGCTCCGGCCAGATCGTTCGGCCAATATTCGACTGTAGAAATATAGAATTGAATCGCTCAAAATTCAAGCGGGTAAAAATACTTTAAACTACGAAATTTAAATTCGATGACTTAAATGTGTCAATTCAGTGATGGAGGAAGAATAGAGTTTTCTTTTATTATATCACCGAGTGTTTTTGTGCGCAAATGTGCAATAAACATTGATTTTGCCTCAGTAAAGAATGATGTAAGCGAGCAGTATCCGACGAATACACACTTACAGTTTTCTTTATTCAGACATTCAACGATCGTAAATCCGGGCTCTGTATGCTCAACTATTTCTGCAATAGTGGCGGTGTGAGCCTCTGGATTAACAGTGACCCCACCATTTTTCCCGCGTATGGAGATCAGTATTTTTGCGGTCGTCAGGCGATTAACAATTTTCATCAAGTGATTTTTTGAAATCTGTAATTTTTGCGCAATTTGCGCGATTGTGCGTTTTTGGGGCGCCACGGCACCCAAATACATCAGGAGCCTTAGTGCGTAATCGGTTTGGTTGGTTAGATGCACTTATTGTCTCACTTTTGACTTTGAGGCGTTTAGCATGTTGCAAATTTTGATTAAATCACTAAAGATGCATTTTGTATATATCTTTTAAGGTCATGGTTCAATGGACAAAACATTCGCCGAAATTCATCGGGAAAACTATCGCCAGCAAGCAAATGGCTATGGCATTGACGAGGCCTTCGTTTCACTACTGGTCGAAAGTTTTTATGAAAAGGTGAGGGCCAACGATGACCTTGGTCCGATTTTTGACGGGGTGATTGGCGATAACTGGCCCGCCCATATGGCGAAAATGAAACAGTTTTGGGGCGCAATCGCGCTCAAAACAGGTGACTATCACGGACGCCCAATGCCTGCGCATCTCAAACTTAAACAGGTTGAGAAGTGGCATTTTGATCTATGGCTTAAGCTTTTTGCTGAAAACTTGGATGAAATTGCACCATCGGCTGAAGCTGAGAACTTCTTTACGGCGCGGGCGCATAACATTGCGCGGAGTTTGATGACCGGCATGTTTTATGATCCGGCGGCGGATATGAGCGAACTAAGGTCTAGTGCTAATTCCGAGTGAAATGCGACCCTAGGCTTGGTTACATTTCTTGAATTTTTTCGATGCGTCGTTGGTGCCGACCGCCGTCAAACGCGGTCTCCAGCCAAGTTTGAACGATGTCGAGTAGTTTTTCCTCTTCAATCATGCGCTGCCCGAGAGACAACACATTCGCATCATTGTGGCGACGTGCCATTTCTGCTGAGATGCTATTCCAACACACGGCACAGCGTATGCCTTTGACTTTATTTGCAGCTATCGCTTCGCCGTTGCCAGAACCGCCCAGAACAATACCTTTTTTGTATTCTCCTGATGAAACGGCTTGGGCAACGGGGATGATGAAATCTGGGTAATCGCAGGACGCGTCATTAAAAGTGCCAAAATCTTTGACCTCATGACCGAGCGAAATCAAAAATGCCTTGATCTTTTCTTTGTACAAAAAGCCCGCATGGTCGGTGCCGATGGCGATCTTCATATGCTGGTCCTGCTTTGCTGCCCCAGAAATTACCTTGAACGCGTTTTTATGCGGCGAAGTGATCTTGGACCGATTTCACCGTTAGCGTGTCTGTCGAATAGGAAACGATGCCTTCAACCGCAGCGATTGCCCCGGCGATGGTCGTGTAATAAGGGATCTTATTCAATAGTGCGGTGCGGCGTAGATCGCGGCTATCCTTTAGCGCTTGTTGTCCAGCGGTCGTGTTGATCACCAACTGAACTTCACCGTTTTTCATTGCGTCAACAATGTGGGGACGTCCTTCGAGCACTTTGTTGACCTTCTCGCACGTCACGCCATTCTCGGTGAGGAAACGTTTCGTGCCGCTGGTGGCGATGATTTTAAAGCCAACGCCTTCTAGCAATTTTACGGACGGCAGGATCGCCTCTTTGTCTTCATCACGTATGGAGACAAAAACGGTGCCCGATTTTGGCACTTTCGTGCCGCCGCCCAACTGGCTTTTGGCAAATGCCACGCCAAAGCTTGAATCAAGGCCGATAACTTCGCCGGTTGAGCGCATTTCTGGGCCCAAAATTGTATCAACACCAGGGAACCGCGCGAAGGGGAACACAGCCTCTTTGACCGCGATATGTTTTAGCTTGGTTTCTTTGAGATCAAATGAGCTTAGCTTTTCACCGCCCATGATGCGCGCTGCGATTTTGGCGACTGGGCTGCCAATGACTTTTGCGACGAACGGAACTGTGCGCGACGCCCGTGGGTTCACTTCCAAAACATAAAGCGTGCCGTCTTTTAAGGCGAACTGGATGTTCATTAATCCTACGACGTTCAATGCCAATGCCAATTCTTTGGTTTGGCGCTTGATCTCTGTGATGGTCTCGTCGTCTAGATTGCGCGATGGAAGGGAACAAGCACTGTCGCCGGAGTGAACGCCAGCTTCTTCGATATGTTCCATGATACCAGCCACAAACACATCCGTGCCATCGCATAATGCATCAACGTCAATCTCAATCGCGCCGCCCAGATAGCTATCAAATAGCAAAGGGTTGGTCGCGAGTACTGAATTGATCTGCCCGGTTTTGTCGTTGGGATATTTTTGACGAATATGGGGGGGGACCAACTCTGTGAGCGTGCTTTGCACGTAGTCTTCGAACTCATCAGAATTGTTCACGATGGCCATGGCGCGACCACCCAAAACAAATGAGGGGCGAATAACCAGCGGATAAGCAATATCTTCAGCGACCATGCGCGATTGCTCAAGCGAATAGGCGATGCCGTTGCGGGGTTGGGTCAAGTCCAGCTCGTGTATCAGCTTTTGGAACTGGTTGCGGTCTTCAGCCAAGTCAATGGATTCAGGTTGGGTGCCCAAAATTGGAATGCCCGCGCGTTTGATTGAATTGGCAAGCGCAAGTGGTGTTTGGCCACCAAATTGCACGATAACGCCTTCAAGCGTGCCGTTCTTCTGCTCGGTGTGCAGAATCTCAAGTACGTCTTCCTTGGTCAACGGTTCGAAATACAAGCGATCAGAGGTGTCATAATCGGTTGAAACCGTTTCAGGATTGCAATTGATCATGATGGTTTCATAACCGGCTTCTGACAGCGCGAATGCGGCATGGCAGCAGCAATAATCGAATTCGATGCCTTGGCCAATACGGTTCGGCCCACCACCAAGAATGACAATCTTTTTCTTGTCAGTTGGTTGCGCTTCGTCCGCTGGCTTGCCGGCAAATGGTGCCTCATATGTTGAATACATATAGGCGGTTGGAGATGCGAATTCGGCGGCACAGGTGTCGATGCGCTTATAGACCGGATGCACGTCCAACTCGTCCCGTAGGGCTTTAATTTCGCGTGGTTTTTTGCCGCTCAAGTCAGCTAGGCGGGTGTCCGCAAAACCCATCGATTTGAGTTTGCGCATTTGCTGGGCGTTGTCCGGCAAGCCGTGTTCCTGAACCTTGGCTTCCATGTCGACAATGCCACGAATTTGTTCAAGTACCCATGGATCGAATTGGCAGGCATTGTGGATAAACTCATCGTCAAACCCAAGGCGCATCGCGTCTGCAATCACCAAAATACGATCCGGCGTTGGCTTGCCCAATGCAGCGCGAACGGCGTTTTTGTCGTCGCCTTCACCAATGCCTTCAATGCCAACCTCATTGAAACCAGTTAGGCCTGTTTCAAGCGAACGAAGTGCTTTTTGCATGCTCTCTTGGAACGTCCGGCCAATGGCCATGGCTTCGCCAACCGATTTCATCGCTGTGGTCAAACGATTGTCAGCACCGGGGAATTTTTCAAATGCAAAGCGAGGGATTTTGGTGACCACATAGTCAATGGATGGTTCGAACGAGGCGGGTGTTGCACCGCCTGTAATGTCGTTTTCGAGTTCATCAAGCGTGTAACCAACAGCTAGACGTGCCGCGACTTTTGCAATTGGGAAGCCAGTTGCTTTTGATGCCAATGCTGAAGAGCGAGAAACCCGTGGGTTCATCTCGATAACGATGAGGCGACCGTCTTTTGGGTTCACCGAGAACTGAACGTTTGAGCCGCCGGTTTCAACGCCGATCTCGCGCAAAACAGCCAGTGAGGCGTCGCGCATGATCTGATATTCTTTATCGGTAAGCGTTAGGGCTGGTGCCACTGTGATGCTGTCGCCGGTATGCACGCCCATCGGGTCGATATTCTCGATTGAACAGATGATGATGCAGTTGTCGTTTTTGTCGCGAACAACTTCCATCTCATATTCTTTCCAGCCAATGATGCTTTCTTCGACAAGCACTTCATTGGTGGGAGATGCGTCGATGCCGCTTTCAACGATTGAGATGTATTCTTCGCGGTTATATGCAACGCCGCCACCGGTGCCACCCATGGTGAAAGACGGGCGAATGATCGCCGGTAGGCCGACCACGTCTAAAGCTTCAAGTGCTTCGGTCAAATTATGCGCGAGCATTGAAGTTGGTGTTTCAAGACCGATTTTATCCATTGCAGAACGGAACAGGTCACGGTCTTCTGCCTTGTCGATTGCCTCGGCTGTCGCGCCAATCATTTCGACATTGTATTTGTCCAACACGCCCATTTTGCGCAGCGAAAGCGCACAGTTCAGGGCGGTTTGTCCGCCCATTGTGGGCAGTAATGCGTCTGGACGTTCTTTTTCGATGATTTTTGCGACGACTTCTGGTGTAATCGGCTCCATATATGTCGCGTCAGCCAAGTCCGGGTCTGTCATGATGGTTGCCGGGTTCGAGTTGACCAGGATAATCCGGTAACCCTCTTCCTTTAGCGCTTTACAGGCTTGGGTGCCTGAATAATCAAACTCACATGCCTGACCAATTATTATAGGTCCGGCGCCGATGATCAGGATGGAGGAAATATCTTCGCGTTTGGGCATATCATCACTTCTCAGCAGGCCAGACATCGTGCGCAATTTATGCGCAAAAATGTGGCGATTCTTATCATATGTGGCTGAGTGCGCGTTTTATGGCGTAATGAGCCAAAGGGGAACCCCCTGTTCAAAGAAAATGGTTCTTTGGAAAAAATAATCCTCAATTTTGAGGTTTTGAACCAAATTTACGTGCAAAAATCATGTCTTTTGAGGCGATCACTGCCCCCAATGTGATGAGGAGACAAGCGGCGCCTATTGCCCACGTAAATTGGGCAAATCCAAACAAGATTAGGATGAGCGTTGAGAGTAAAGGTGCTGCATATGACGCTGCGCCCAAAACTTGAATGTCCCCATGCTTTACGCCGCGATCCCATACATAGAATGCAAGGCCAAGCGGCCCTAAACCCAAACCGATAACGGCAACGCATTGCCAAATATCTTGCGGCCAGACCGTCGTTTCCCACAATAGATGACCGCCAAGTGATAGGACCGCCGTCGCAGCGCAGAACCCTGTAACCGCATCAGTTGGTACATTAGCGAAGCGGCGTGACAATACTGAGTATGCAGACCAAGAAAGGGCGCTCAATAAGGCCATGAAGTAGCCGAACGCAAATTCAGTTTTGAAAGTGAAGCCTTGCCCACCAGTAACGATGAGGCCAGCCCCGCCTAGCCCGAGCAGACAGCCTACAACATGTTGCCATTTGAGCTTTTCGCCCGGCAAAAGCGAAGAAAATAAAACAATGAGCAATGGCCAGAGATAGCCGATCAAGCTCGCATCAATCGTTGGTGCGTTGCGCAGGGCGGTGAAGTAAAACAGGTGATAGCCGAACAATCCCGCGATGCCTAAAACCCAAGCCATTATGGGTTGGCGTAGCTTTTTGATGGATGAAGGATCGCGTATCCATTTGCTCATCCCAACAAGCGTTCCCACGCCGAAGGCCATCGCGTTGAGCTGAAACGGCGGTATTTCGCCGCTCGCCGCCGTGCAAAGCGCGAGAAAAGACCACAGCAAGATGGCGATGGAGCCGATTAAGGTGGACGTGGTGCGGGTCATGCTTTGGCCAGTGCTTCCGTTTTAGGAAAAGAGGTTTCCAAATTGCCCAGTTTTGGGGCTTTTGCAACAAAACTTTGGTCGCGGGTGCATAAGAATAGGAGCGCAGGAAGATTTGCGCGTGTCGTCATGTGCTGGCCGCTGAGCATAAACACCGGCCAGTGATCGTTATTTAGGCATTGTTTGCTGCATTGAAGGGTGTTGGGAAAATTCACCATACCAGTCATGTAGCTCTGGGTGAGGGGCAAGAAAGTCATGGTCGCCAAGCCGGAAATTTAAATAGCCAATGGTTGCGCCCAACGCAATTTGTGCCGTTGAAATGTTGCCGCTGAATTGGTCCAGCTCGCTATTCAACTGTGAAAGAGAACGCGCAATGGCACAAGTCCAACGTTGGCCCCAGTGCGCCGACCTCTGAATTTCAGGTTTGCGTCCATCAATCACCATGTTAACGGCGCTATCCAGAATGCCACTGCAAAGGGCTTCGTGGCGTCGCATTGCCCAATGATCGACCCCTTCTTCGGGCATAAGGCGTGGTCCATCGCTGATTGTATCAAAATAAGCGCATATGACCGAACTATCGAAAAGCGTTTCACCGTTTCCGTAGATCAGACATGGGATTTTGCCCAAAGGGTTGGTTTGTGAAACTTTTTCAGTTTCCTCGTATGGATTTACCAACACTTCTTCAACAGAGGTGATGTCCTTTTCAATCGCCGTAATGCGGCATTTGCGAGCGTAAGGTGAGGCGTGAGAATATAATAGTTTCATGATGACTTTCGCGGCTAAGAAGATCGATTTCAGTCTTACTTGGTTAGATCGAGCTTAAATCCTTCATGAGTGTTTTCAAAACCCAACTTCTTATAAAGCCTGTGCGCTTCTGGACGTACTTTTGACGAGGTAAGTTGCACCAAACGCGCGCCATTTGACCTTGCTTGATCAATCGCCCATTGGATCATTTGTGATCCCAAGCCTTTGCCACGTTGGTCAGCACGAATGTGAATGCCTTCCAATTGAGCGCGGGATTTTCCGCGCCCGCCAAGGGAATGCAAAATATTGATCTGCATGCAGCCAACCGCATCACCTTCGAGTTCAGCCATAATATAGAAATTGCTTGGGTCCTTTTCGATCACGTCCCAAGCACGTTGATATTCAGGCGCATCCGCATCATTTGCATCGTCGACAATTTTGCGGCCCGGCGCATTGCCGCCAATCGAAAGGCGCAAAATAGTTGCGATGTCGTTTCGTGTTGCGTGGCGAAAAGTAAGCATTGTCATTGGCATTCACTCTGCATCTGGGGCGGCGCAATATCCATCTTTGGATGGATTGCGCTGGATGTGTTTATCTTATATTTTTTGAACCAAGAGATGCAACGTCTGAAGGTGATTTTCCTCTTCTTGTGGGAGATACGCCTGTTGCACGGACAGCAAAATTGCTGATGTTGAGGAGTTTGAAAAGGTCAAACCTCAACTGATCGAGATCGTGAAGGTGTGGTGCAACGCGGCAGATGCTAAATAGTTCAATACTTCGAGAAGATGGCCCGGTGCGTTAAACACCGGGCTTTTGCGTTCTATCCGTACCAATTTCCAAATTTGACCGTGGCCATTTCGCCAACAAGTTTGGCGAATTCTTTCGGGTCTTGGGTGCCATCGTCACGACCGCGATAATGGTAGGGATACACGTATTTGGGTTTAAACTCTGCTACTGCGGATGCCGCTGCATTGATGTCCATGGTGAATGGCAAATTCATGCAGATAAAGGCAATATCGATATTTTGGAGCGCCCGCATTTCAGGAATGTCTTCCGTATCGCCGGAAATGTAGATCCGTGTGCCATCTATCGAAAGCACGTAGCCATTGTCTCGACCCTCAGGGTGGAAGTTTTTACGGCCTTCAGTAGTGTTATAAGCTGGGATCGCATCGATCTGCGCGCCAGCGAAATCTATAGTGCCACCGATCGCCAGTTGGCTTGCGTTTTCTTTAAGCGCGGCCGGAAGCATTTCGAAAACTGCTGGGTTGGTGATCAGTTTTGTGTTTTCGCCAACAATTGCGGCCAATGTTTCGGCATTATAGTGATCGCCATGTTGATGCGTGACCAAAACCAAATCAGGCTTTGGATGGCTGGCATATTGTGCGGCATCACCCACCGGATCGACATAAATCACGCCAGCTGGCGTTTCCAGAACGATTGATGCGTGGCTGATCGGGTGAACTGTGATTTTGCCCGAATTGGTGCCGAACTGATGGTCTGCGTGGCCATCGGCAAGCGCATTGAACGGAATAAAAGTGATACCTGCCATAAGAACAGCACCTGATTTGAGTAATTGTCGTTTGGATATTTGCATAATCGCCTCCCATTTGACGGCATCAAATTATGTCGTCAGAAATTTCGTAAACAGTGTGGGCGGGCGTTAAGGGCTTTGCCGCAAATTGTTCCTTCACCAATTATTAGTTTACGCCGCTGAAGCATTTGCGTTCAATGGGGTCACGCGAAATTGAAAAAGGGGTGGCACGTTATGCGCCACCCCTTTTTAGTCATCTTAAGCGACAAATCTATTTTTGTAGATTGATCCGATATTGGCCGAAGCCGCTTTCCGCTTCACCCACATATTCGATGTCCACTGCGGTAACATCGCTCAGGTGGTCTTTTGCCAATGGGCCAGTTTCGAACAACACTGAAGTGTTCGGCAATGGTGCAAGCGACCAATTGCTGTCTGCACTTGGGTTGATCGTGCCTTTTTCAACTATGTAACGCACCAAGACATCGCGGTTGGTATCTGGTCCAACAAAGATGATTTTGTCTGAACCCAAACCTGGGAATGAGCCGCCGCCGCCCGCACGATAGTTGTTTGTTGCAACAACAAAGCGCTGGTTCATATCGATTGGCTCGCCCTTATAACGCAGGTCAACAATCCGATTTGCATCTGGATTGATGGCATCGCCACCACGAGGTGGATATTTTGACGGTTGTGAGATATCGATTTTGTACGTAACGCCGTCAATCACATCAAAATTGTATGATGGGAAATCAGGATCGGCCAAAGGCTGATCTGATTTGCCCACTTCAACTTGATTAAAGATACCGGCCGAACGCTCCAACCATTCTTTAACGCCTGCGCCGGTCACTTCAACGGCACGAACAGTGTTTGGATATAAGTAAAGATCGGCAACGTTTTTGATGGCGACAGGGCCAACAGGCACGTCAGTGTAGTAATCCGGTCCACCACGGCCACCAGCTTTAAATGGTGCAGCTGCTGAAAGGATCGGCAGGCCTTCCCACTCTGTGCCGCGCATCATTTGCTCGGTGTACCACATTTGAGCTTGCGAGACGACTTGCACGGATGGGTCATCAGCGACGAGCGCGAAGTACGAATGCAATTTGGCATCGGTTTGGCCAACGGCTGTACGCACATATTGAAGTGTTTCATCATGGGTTTTTTGCACCGAAGCCAGAACGGCTGCGTCGCTCTCAACCAAGGGATTTACCTTGCGTTCAATTCGCTCAGAGATCGGACGGGCTTCTGATGTGTGGGAAATGATTTTCCACGCGTTGCCGTCATGCTCGATCAGCAAATCGATAAGACCCATATGTGAACCCCAGAAGCCAGCCATTACAGCAGGCTTGCCTTGCAAAGTGCCTTTTTCAGAATCAACACCTTCGATGCCATCATACTGAGAGCTTGGGAACACATTATGGTGGTGACCGGTGAACACAACATCGATGCCTTCAACGCCAGCCAGATGCAGCGATGCATTGCCCATCATTTCGGTTTGTGGTTCACCACTAATTCCAGAGTGAGAAAGGGCAACGATCAAATCAGCGCCTTGTTCTTTCATCAAAGGTACATAGGCTTCTGCGGTTTGAACGATGTCCCGTGTGGTGACTTTGCCGTTAAGGTGCTGGAAATCCCAGACCATAATTTGCGGTGGTACGAAACCAATGAAGCCGATCTTAATTGGGCGTTTATTGCCAGCGCCATCAACAACTTCTTTTTCAAGAATTTGGAATGGAGGGAAAAGTGTTTTGTCTTTTGTCGGGTCCGCGCCCAACACGGTGCCCATAACAATGTTTGCACTGACAAATGGGAATGACGCGCCAGAAAGGGCTTTATCGAGGAAGCTCAGTCCGTAATTAAATTCGTGGTTGCCAACCGTAGCAATGTCGTAACCCAACGTATTCATCGCCGCGATCATTGGGTGCAGGTCACCGTCTTTAAAACCGCGTTCGTAAGCGACGTAGTCACCCATCGGGTTGCCTTGTATCAGGTCACCATTATCAACGAGCATTGAGTTGGTGGCTTCTGCGCGAACATTGTCAATTAGAGTGGCTGTGCGCGCCAAACCCATCGTGTCGTTTGGACGATCTGCGTAATAATCATAAGGATGAATAGCAACGTGAATATCTGTTGTTTCCATCAGGCGCAAATGGGCCTGAGAATTGCTGGCCATTGCTGCAAATGGGTGCATCGCGATTAACGCGCCTGCACTGGCAGAGCCTGCCAAAAATGAACGGCGTGAAATAGAATTTAGAAGTGACATTTTGTCCTCCGCTGGGTGGTTTGAAATCTGTGCGGTTGAGTTGGCGCACTTATTGGTGGGGCGGATATTTCCGATGTTTCGAATGCTGTTATGAGCATTTCACCACCTGTTGGTCGCTGAGTAAAAACACGACAGGGCCAATGTGTCATAATTCGACCATTTGGTAAAATACTATTCGTGGGCATTGTTCTAACCTTTAATGGAATAGTGCAGCGATAGGCTGAAATTGTTTCAATTTGAAGGCGAGAAAACGACAGTTTTGTGACTCAGTTATTTGTTGGACTGAGTTGGTGGCAGGCTTGAACACTTGCGCATTGCATTGCCCATTTACTTGCTCAGCGCAGATTTTCACGCTAATTGAGTTCATGTAGAACGAAGGCAATTCAAAGGACGCATACGGTGAAGTGGCAAGGACGCGATAGAAGTTCAAATATCGAAGATCGACGTGGAAACCGTTCCCGCTCATCCGGGCGCTCAGGTGGCAATCGTGTGCGTATCCCGATGCCACGCAGCCGTGCGGGAAAAGGCGGCGCGGGCAGCTTGGTGATGATTGTCATTGTCGTGTTGATTTCCTTGGCGCTGGGTATCAATCCAATGAGCCTATTGGATGGGTCCATTTCAACTGGCGGCGGGACAACCAGTTCTCGACCTTCTGACAACCGGCCCTTGCCTGACGCTGGCAAAGATGAATTGTTTGATTTTGTCGCCGTTAATTTGAACGAAACCGAAAATCTTTGGACGCAGGTTTTTAGGCAAAATGAATTGCAATATCAGCCACCAACGTTGGTGGTATTTTCTGGTTCAACCAGTTCACCTTGTGGCACAGCTAGCGCGCAAACTGGGCCATTTTATTGTCCCGGTGACCAAAAGATTTATCTTGATCTGAGCTTTTACGATCAGCTCCGGCAGCAATTTGGGGCAGGGGGCGATTTCGCTCAGGCCTACGTGCTTGCTCACGAAGTTGGACACCATGTTCAGCAATTGACGGGTGTGTTGCCTGAGTTCAATCAAAAACGACGTGGCATGAGCAAGGAAGAAGCCAATGCCTATTCAGTTCGTGTCGAATTACAGGCGGATTGTTATGCCGGTGTTTGGGCGAACTATGTGGGTGAGCAGAATTTATTGGAGCGCGGTGATATTGCCGAAGCGCTGAACGCCGCCGAGCAAATTGGTGATGATGCCATCCAGATGCGTAGCCAAGGTTTTGTGGTGCCCAAGAATTTCAACCATGGTACGTCCGCTCAACGACAAGAGTGGTTCGAACGGGGATACAAGTCGGGTAATGTTGGCCAGTGCGACACGTTTTAGCGTTGATCGCGTCGGAACAATTGAAGTTGGACTATAGTTTTTGCTTATATGGCCTGAACTTGACGAAGAAGATGTCTTTGTGAAGTTAGGCGCATACTTGTTGCTGAGGACTGCCTCGTGCTGAGCCTTATCTCTAAGCGCCGCCACAAAAATGGAGTGAAGGCTTGGTTTAGCAACCTTCGTCCCACATCAAATCTCAGCCTGGCTTATGCGTCGGCTGTTACACCGCGCACATTGTCCAAAAAGCGTTTGAACAGATAGTGGCTGTCGTGTGGGCCGGGTGATGCTTCTGGGTGATATTGCACAGAAAAAATCGGCTTGCCATCGACCGTTAGTCCACAGTTTGATTGGTCAAACAGTGAAATGTGGGTCTGTGTGATGCCGGTAGGCAAACTGTCTGCATCTACTGCAAACCCATGGTTCATGGATGTGATTTCAACTTTATCTGTCGTCAAATCCTTCACCGGGTGATTAGCGCCGTGATGACCTTGGTGCATTTTGACGGTTTTGCCGCCAAGTGCCAAGGCGAGCAATTGGTGTCCCAAACAAATACCGAAAATTGGCTTGTCGCTTGCGATCAACTCTTTGATGATGCCAACGGCATATTCGCCGGTTGCTGCAGGGTCGCCAGGCCCGTTTGACAAGAAAATGCCATCTGGGTTCAGCGCGAGAATGTCTTTTGCAGGTGTGGAAGCGCTCACGACTGTGACAGCGACATTTTCACTGGCCAAGCAACGAAGGATGTTGGCTTTTGCGCCATAGTCGATGGCAACAATATGGTTTTTGGGGCTGTCGATGGCGGAAAAGCCTTCGTTCCAAACCCAACGACCTTGGCTCCACTCATAGGTTTTTGCCGTGGAAACATCTGCTGCTAGATCCGCGTTTTCCAACCCCTTGAACTTTGCAAGCTCAGCACTGATTGCGGCTTCGTCAAAAACACCGTCTGGAGCGTGTGCAATAACGCCGTTCGTCAAACCATTTTCGCGGATGAAAGCTGTTAGCGCTCTTGTGTCAACGCCTGCGATGCCGATAATGCCACGTGCCTTCAACCAAGCGTCAAGGTGACTTGTGGAGCGGTAATTTGAAGGGTTGGTTATGTCTGCTTTCAAGACACAGCCTTTTGCGCCTGACGCGCTGGCGTTTTCTAGCGTTTCGATGTCTTCGTCATTCGTGCCGACATTGCCGATGTGCGGGAATGTGAACGTGATGATTTGCCCGGCATAGGAAAGATCTGTGAGGACTTCCTGATACCCTGTCATGGCAGTATTAAAGCAAACTTCGCCAACTGCGTGGCCGGTGGCACCAAGTCCACGACCTTCAATTCGTGTGCCATTTTGTAAAATGAGAAGTGCGTTGGGTTTTTCTTCTTGCCAGCCGGTCATCACAAATCCTTTAAACGCTGTGTCGTGGGCGTAAATTTGACCGATCCAATTGTTCAGCTTTGCCGCTTGGATGTGCGTTTGCGCCTGGTTTTTAGTCGCGCAATTCAAGCTGTTCTGGATCGGGCGGACACTATGTGAGAAAGCAAAATTGGTCAACAGATTCGAAGCAAAGATTTAACCGTTTTAAATCAATCCCTTAGATTTATGTTTAAAGACCAATTGGCATTGAAGTGTAGCTTAGGTATAAGCTTGCTTAAAAATCATCAGGGAATTTTGCGAAATTATGCGAGACAAACTCAGCCAAGCGCTCAAAGTAGCGCTAAAAGCGCGCGATACACGTCGGACTTCGACTTACCGCTTAATCAATGCTGCGATCAAGGATCGCGACATTGAAGCGCGTGGCAAAGGTAAAGAGCCAGTGAGCGAACAAGAGATTTTGCAAATCATGCAAAAGATGGTGAAGCAGCGTGAAGAGTCTGCCACTGTTTATGCTGAAAATGATCGTCCAGAACTGGCTCAACAAGAGCGTGAAGAGATCGTCGTTATTCAGGAGTTTTTGCCTCAGCCATTAAACGACGATGAGTTGCAGGCGGCAATTGCTGCAGCCATCGCGGAAACTGGCGCAGAAGGTTTGCGCGACATGGGTAAAGTTGTCGGCATATTAAAAGCCAAATATCCAGGTCGGATCGATTTTGGCCACGCTTCAAAGTCAGTGAAAGCGGCGTTGAACGGATAATCCATTTGGGAGCCATATACAATTGGGGCCATGCACATGAGACAACTCGCAGTTACATTTTTGGTTTTCGTACTGTTCGTTTTTGGCGCACAGGCGCAAGAGCAGGGCCAATTCGACCAAATATTGTTGGATGAAGGTTTGGCTCCGGCAGCGGAATATCTGGATACATTGCCACAAGAGCCGCGCACCCAGTTTTTGCGCGGGGCAGTTGAAACACTGATGGCGATCGAATTTATCCTGCAAGAGCGTTATAGTTCATATGCGGGACAATTGCCGTTTGTGCCGGGTGGGCGCACAATTTTGCGGACCAACCCAAACGCTGAATTTGATCCTGCTTTTGTTGAAGTCGCGCTAACCGGCGCGATTGAGCGATTGAAAACGGCCCAAGCAACGCTTGAACAGGTCGCGGGAAAAGAATTTGTCGCGCCGGTCGATCTGAACAATGTTTGGTTTGATATTGACAAAGACGGCATTCGGACCGACGACGAGTCTATTAGCGGATTTTTGGGCGCGGCGATTGATGTCAAAGTGATGTCTTTTAAGCTTCCAGTTGTAAAATTTGACAGTGCTGATGCCTATTGGTTGCTCGCCTATGTTCATGTGCTGCAAGGCATGTCGGAAATGGTGCTTTCTGTTGATCCAACAACCGCCATCTCGAAAGTGTGGACCGGTCGTCAGCAAATGGAAGCGATGGGCGTTGTCGTTCGTGACCCGATTTTGGGTGAAGAAAATCTGATCGACACAATAGCTATTGTTGTGACGGCATTGCATGGCAAGCCAGAAAAAGCACGTACTCAACTTGCGTTGGCTCATTTTAAAGAAATGATCGCCTTCAATGCAGCATTTTGGCAAACACTTGAATTTGAAACTGACAATGACGCGGAATGGCTGCCGAACAGCAAGCAGACCTCGGCTTTTGGGGTTAAAGTTGATGCTGAAATGGCGCTCGGCTGGCAGGCAGTTTTGGGTGAAATGTCTGCCGTTCTTGAAGGTGAGGCGCTTATTCCGTTTTGGCGGGTTCGTGCTTCAATAGACGGCGCATCGGATACACAAGTTGGCGTCAATTTCGCCAAACTCATGAATGATCCGGGCGACTTTGATCTGTTACTGTTGGTACATGGCGCTGCTTTGGCTCCGTATTTAGAACGTGGTCGGGTCATCGATAATTCTATATTCCAAAGATTTTCTAGATTGACCGGGGGGCAGACTGGACTGTTTGCCCTTTGGTTTAACTAGGGTCCAGACTCTAAACTGCATTCTAGTAAGAATTCTTCGCACGAACGGATAACCTCATGGCTGATACCAAGTTGGTGAGCGCAGATGACTGCGCAGCCCTATTGGCATTTGAATTGCGCAATGCGGAATTTTTTGCTGCATTTGTGCCGCCTCGACCACCTAAAATGTTGACGAGTGAGGGCATGGCGAGCGCTATTGATGCGCTTGTGCGGGAAATTGATGCGGGTGAAGGCAAGTACTATGTCGCCTATTTAGAAGATCAAATTGTGGGTCGGCTGAACATTAGTTTTGAAGGTGATCGAGCTGAGTTCGGCTATCGGGTAGGCGAAGAATATTGCGGAAAAGGCTTCGCGTCTGAGTTTGTGAAGTTTGGGCTAATGCAAATTTCGTCAAACTCACTTGCGAAAGTTGCCCATGCTCATGCGCTATCTTCCAATCCAGCATCCATTCATGTCTTGCAAAAATGTGGGTTCACCCAAACGCACATAGTTAAAGATGGAGCCAAAGAAGTTGGCTTTGACGGCGATATCGTGTTTTTTGAACGCGCTGTGGACTGAACACCTTAAAGTGCAATTCCATCACTTGCGCTTTGCCCCTCTTGCCCCTTAGATTGTGTCGATGCGGTTTACAGATCAATTTTTAGACGACATTCGGGATCGAATTTCGATCTCCCAAGTTGTGGGAGAGCAAGTCGTATGGGACAAGAAGAAGTCCCAGCCGCAAAAAGGTGATTTTTGGGCTTGCTGCCCATTTCATGGCGAGAAGACACCTAGTTTTCATGCAGATGACCGCCGTGGGCGTTATCATTGTTTTGGCTGTGGTGTTTCGGGCGATCATTTTCGGTTTCTAGTTGAAAAATCAGGTTTGAGTTTTCCTGAGGCTGTTGAAAAGCTTGCCGGCCAGGCAGGCATTCCAATGCCAGCGCGTGATGCGCAAGCCGAAGCGCGGGACATTAAGCGCAAGTCGCTGTTCGACGTGATGGATTTGGCCGCGAGCTATTTCGAGCAGGCATTGGCGGCAAATGTGGGTGCGCGGGCACGAGGATATTTGCATGAGCGCGGCGTGCTGCCAAAATTTCAAAACATGTTCCGCTTGGGATTTGCGCCAGATAGTCGCAACGGGCTGAAAGAGTATCTCGCCTCAAACGGCGTTACAGCCAAAGAAATGATTGATTGCGGCCTTTTGGTTTCAGGCGATGATATTGCGGTGCCGTTTGATCGGTTTCGCAATCGCTTGATGTTCCCAATCAATGATTTTCGAGGTCGTGTTGTTGCGTTTGGTGGGCGGGCCATGTCGCCGGAGGCGCGGGCAAAATATCTCAATTCGCCAGAAACAGAGCTCTTTCATAAGCGGCGCACCCTTTATAACGGCCAAATGGCACGCCAAGCATCCCATGACGGCAAACCACTGATTGTTGTTGAGGGCTATATGGATGTTATCGCGCTGGTGCAGGCTGGATTTGAAGGGGCTGTCGCGCCCCTTGGTACAGCGCTGACGGAGGAACATCTGGGTCTTTTATGGAAAATGGCAGACAGTCCTGTGCTTTGTTTTGACGGGGACGTTGCTGGGCAACGCGCCGCATCCAAGTCGATGGACATCATGCTGCCGATGCTGAAACCTGGCGTTTCTGCCAAAATTGCGACGCTGCCTGACGGTGTAGACCCTGACGATTTGATTCAAAAAGAGGGCCGCAAAGGGTTCGAGGACTTGCTTGGAAGTGCGACACCGCTTTCCGAGGCAGTTTGGGAACGTGAAACGCGCAGCGTAAATGCCGATACGCCTGAGGCCAAAGCCGCGCTCGAACACCGCCTTAGGGGCATTGCGAACGAGATAGGCGATAAGTCCGTCAGCAAACATTATGGGCAGGCGTTTAACGACAAACTCTATAAGTATTTTCGTCCGCAACGTCAGTATACGGGCAAATATACAGGTGGCAGTAACCAGAACAATTCCGGCTTTCGGCGTGATGCAGGACGTGACGCACGCGGCGCGGTGAGTGTTGGGCGAGGGGGCTATCAGCTGGGTAGTTCTTTGAAAAAAACATTGGCACCAAATTCCGCTGCGACTGGGGTTGCATCTCGCGAAGCTGTAATCATCGCTGGCTTGGTCAATCACCCGGAACTCGTTGAGCGTCATTTAGAAGATTTGGCTGAAATTGATCTGACTTCCAATGTGGTGCGGCGCATTTTGGACGTCGTCATGTCGCAAGTGACAGCAAATCCTGAGATTGAAAATAAAGACCTTCGAACAGCGCTTGCTAAGTTCGGTTGTGAGACTGAATTGGCCCAAATCGACTATATTGTGCGCCAGCAGGGCATATGGCAGGTCACCCCGGAAGCTGACAGTCAGGACGCTGAGGTTGGATTAAATCACGCTTTGGCCTTGCATTATAAATCACATCGCTTAAATAGAGAACTTAAAGCAGCCGAATTGGCGCTGGGCAGTGACCCGAGCGAAGAGTCGTATGAAAGGCTGCGTGACATCCAGAACCAGATTACCAGTGTTGATGGCACTGAGGCTCTGATTGAGGGATTTGGTTCGTTATCTGGGCGCTCGACGCGGGATCTTTAAGTGAAAGATTACGGTCGGCGTTTTTGTGCATCTGACGTTAAGTTATTGCATTTGGTAACGAAACTGAAACCATGATTGTTGTATTCCCTTAGGGGATTTAACGGCAATCGCCCCTGTCTCGGCTTTGTTGTCTCACCATATATTCTCGGCAATTTTGCCGGCTACCCGTTCAGGAGAACATGAATGGCGACTAAGGCTCAGAAAGAAACTGAGAAGCCAGAATCAGGCGAAGGTCAAGACGGACCCCTTCTCGATCTTTCCGCTTCTGCGGTCAAGAAAATGATCAAGCTCGCGAAAAAACGCGGGTATGTGACTTATGACGAACTCAATGAGGTGATGCCTTCAAACGAAGTGTCATCCGAACAAATTGAGGACATAATGGCGATGCTTTCAGAAATGGGCATCTCTGTTATCGAAGAAGATGAAGTAGAGGAACACGAGGCCGAACAACGCGCCAAAACAGGTACAGAGGTTGCAGTTGCAACCGGTACGGCAGTTGCTTCGAAATCGAACGCTCGCGAAGGTTCTGACAGAACTGATGATCCGGTGCGCATGTATTTGCGCGAAATGGGCACAGTTGAGTTATTGAGCCGCGAAGGCGAGATAGCGATTGCCAAGCGTATCGAGGCGGGTCGAGAGACCATGATCGAAGGCTTGTGTGAAAGCCCCTTGACGTTCCAGGCGATTATTATCTGGCGCGATCAGTTGGCCGAAGGTGAGATTTTGTTGCGAGACATTATCGATCTGGAAGCCACATATGCTGGTCCAGATGCGAAGCCAGCTGAACCCAATGCCCATACGACAAATGGTAGACCCAATGTCTTGGCTCGCGTCCAAGCCAATGCTGAAGCTAACGCTAAAGCGGCAGAAAATGCGAAGAATGGCACCCCTGAAGATGAGAAAAAGCCAGAGGGTCAAGAAGGCGAAACCAATGACGAAGATGACGATGAAGACGACGAGTTCGAGAACAATCTCTCATTGTCGGCAATGGAAGCTGAACTAAAGCCTCAAGTCGTTGAGATTTTTGATCTGATCGCGAGCACTTATGCAAAATTGCGTAAATTGCACGATGAGCAAGTTGAACTCAAACTCAATTCACAAGACCTTACGACCGGTAAGCAGAAAAAGCTGGCTGATCTTCATGTTGAAGTGATCAAGGAAGTTAAATCATTATCGTTGCATAACGGTCGGATTGAAGCGCTTGTTGAGCAGCTTTACGATATCAATAAAGGCCTTGTGCGTATTGAAGGTCGTCTTTTGCGGTTGGCAGAAAGCTACGGCATTAAGCGCGTTGACTTCTTGGAGCACTATCAAGGTTCTGAGCTTGATCCTGAATGGATTGATCGGGTTTCTACGTTGCCGATTGCCGGTTGGACCAACTTTGCTATCGCTGAACGCGATATGATTGAAGAGTTGCGCGACGAGATCAAAACACTTGCCCAAGAAACTGGCGTTGATATTGCTGAATATCGTCAGCTGGTTCAAAAGGTTCAAAAAGGCGAACGCGAAGCAGCGATTGCCAAGAAGGAAATGGTTGAAGCCAACCTTCGCTTGGTTATCTCGATTGCTAAGAAATACACAAACCGTGGGTTGCAGTTCTTGGATCTTATTCAAGAGGGCAATATTGGTTTGATGAAGGCCGTTGATAAGTTTGAATATCGTCGAGGCTATAAATTCTCGACCTATGCAACATGGTGGATCCGTCAAGCGATCACCCGTTCAATTGCCGACCAAGCGCGTACGATCCGTATTCCGGTACACATGATCGAAACGATCAATAAGATTGTGCGGACATCACGTCAGATGTTGCACGAAATTGGTCGCGAGCCGACACCAGAGGAATTGAGCGAAAAGCTTCAAATGCCTTTGGATAAGGTGCGCAAGGTATTGAAGATTGCAAAAGAACCTATCTCTTTGGAAACGCCAATCGGTGATGAGGAAGACAGCAATCTTGGCGACTTCATTCCGGATAGCAATGCGATACAGCCAATTGATGCGGCGATCCAGTCGAACTTGCGCGAAACAACAACGCGGGTTCTCGCTTCGCTTACACCGCGTGAAGAACGTGTGTTGCGGATGCGCTTTGGTATCGGCATGAACACCGACCATACGCTGGAAGAAGTTGGCCAGCAATTTAGCGTGACACGGGAACGTATTCGTCAGATTGAGGCGAAGGCTTTGCGCAAGTTGAAGCATCCAAGTCGTAGCCGCAAATTGCGGTCTTTCTTGGACAACTAGTCGAGCTGACAAATCGAATTTTAAGGGCCCTGCGGGGCCCTTTTTATTGTGCAAATTTGGTGTTTCTGATCGTCAATGTCGAGAAGCGGGTTTCCATTGCAGCCTCGCTTAGGCGAGAAGCGGCGGATTTTCTTGAACAAACCAGACTAAGCGATTCAAATGATTCATAAATTGGGTTGAGTTCGATTACTTACGCAATAGGGCAAGTTATGCGCAACGGGTTTGGTGCCGAAATTGGATTGAGATTCAAAGCCAATGGTTTGCGTGAGTTTTTTGAATCAACTTATGAGCGCAAATATTCTTGCAACTGCTATGCCATTCGCGGCATTTTCCCGACATCCGATGTGGCCGAACAACACGGCTAAACCATCAAAAGATGATTCAATTTCAGCGACTTGTCTTGATTTGTTGAATCAATTCATAAGGATAGCAGGAACTGCTGTGCTTGGTTGTAGTTTGAAAACCCTTCCAAGGTGTGAACGCGGTCGCATAAAAGCGACCGCGCATGGTTTTATTGTGCATGGTTTTATTGTGCATGGTTTTTAGGGAACCATCGCCATAGCAAAATTGAGAAAAGTGCTGCATTGAACATCGGAAATGCCGCAACGGATATACTGATGACACCGGTCGTTAAGTAATAGGCACCAGCCGCAAAATCTATGAGCTGAATGAAGATCATATTGCGGATCCAGAAGTGGTCTGGTTTTTCCTGCCGCGCCAACATTGCCATGCCAGCTCCATAGGCGATAAAGCGACCCGCCAACATGCCCAGCATATAATTGTTGTCGATCGGTGGGGCGGACAACCCCATGAGCAAAAAGAATTGTTGAGGCATGACAAGTGTCAGCGCACCCAAGGCAAATTGAGAAATGGCGATTATCCAAAGAAGGATTTTTTGTTTAGTCATGAAAGGCTCCATTGTTTCCTTGCCATGATCTAACTTATGAACTATACAAAAGGAAGTAGTTACCAAAAGTATAGTGTTATTTTGTTGGAAACAGGTGCGCCATGTTGAAAGATAATTGTGATGAAAGTTGTCCCGTTGCGCGGGCGAATGGTGTGTTGGGCGGCAAGTGGACGACGCTGATCATCCGCGATCTTTTGTCGGGCAAGAAGCGTTATTCTGAATTGCAGCGTTCGTTGGTTGGGATAAGTCCCAGAATGTTGGCGCAGCGTTTGTCGGATCTTGATGCAGCGGGGATCGTTTCCAAAACCATATATCCAACGGTTCCGCCAAAAACGGAATATGAACTGACAGAGTTGGGGGGAAGTGCCCACAACGTGATTGGTGCGATGGCAAAGTTCGGGCAGATATTGGCAGCGCGTGACTGATAGGTTATGCAGGGACCTAAATTGAAACGGAGGCGCATATGTCATTTTTGAAAAAACTATTTGGGTTGGGTGGGGACGACGCAGCGCCGGGCGAGCCCAAGATATTGAGTGAAGAAACCCACGAAGGGTATCTCATCAAAGCCAAAGAAATGAAGGTTGGTTCAGAATACCAATTGGCCGGAACGATCGAAAAAGAAATCAATGGCGAGTTGAAAACCTCCACGTTTATTCGCGCAGATCGTTTGGCAAGTGCTGAGATGGTGAGCAGTGCGGCCATCAACAAAGCAAAGCAAATCATCAAGGAGCAAGGCGACCGCCTTTTTGATTAAGTTGATGCGGCTGACTTTTTGATTTTACTGACCGGTACGAGATAATAGGTGACAGGCGTCGCTATTTGATCAACGTTAGAGTGTAGTATCGACCCATAGGGTATTGCATTCCCCGTTTGCATTAATTGCGATTTTTATGACCCAAGCCAAATTCACCAAAGGCAGTTTACTCAAGCACGTCATGGTGGTGTCGCTGACCTCCAGTTTTGGGTCTATGATCCTGCATACTGTGGGATTTGTAGATCTCATTTTCATCTCGATGTTGGGAAATGCCAGCCTTGCGGCGGCCGCCGGTTATGGTGGCGTTGTGATGTTTGCAGCGGTTGCCATAAGTGTGGGGATTTCTACAGCCGCAGGTACTTTAGCCGCTAGGAGTATCGGTGCTTCACGACTTGCCGACGCCCGCAGGCAGGTGATGAGCGTTCTCACCATTGGTGTTGGCTTGAGTTGCATTATCGTTATTGCGGTATTGTTCAACTTAGATTGGATCATAAAAGCGCTAGGTGCTGAAGGCGAAACCGCAGCGCTTACAAAAACCTTCCTTATGGTCCTATTTCCGGTCATGCCGATCCTGATGTTTGGCATGATCTGCGGTACAATTTTAAGAGCCCATGGCGATGCGAAGCAGCCGATGATTTCGATTGCTATTGGGGGATTGGTCAATGCGGTTCTCGACCCAATTTTGATATTTGGCTTTGGGCTCGGGTTAAAAGGGGCAGCGTTCGCTTCGGTCGCGGCTTACGTCGTGATTATGGTTGCGCAGGTCGCACCGCTCATCCTCAAATATGACGGCATTGCAAAGTTCAACCTTTCCAGTGTTCGTCGCGACTTTATGATTGTTTGCAAATTGGCGGCGCCAGCCATTATGGCAAATTTGGCAACGCCGATTGGAAATGTGCTGATTACGCGTGAGCTTGCTCGTTTTGGCACGGATGCCGTGGCGGGATTTGCCATTATTCGCCGCATCGTTCCCATCGCGTTTTCAGTCGTCTTCACAGTGAGCGGGGCGGTGGGGCCAATAATTGGTCAGAACTTTGGCGCGGGCCATAAGGACCGAATGTTTGAAACCTTGTTTGCCTCATTAAAGTTTGTAACGGCCTATATCATGGTTGCAGCGACCATGCTGTTCATCCTTAGATTTCCTATCATTCAGATTTTTGGAATTAAAGGCGATGGACTTTCACTTGTTTTGCTATTTTGCGGTCCACTTGCATTTGCCTTCACATTTGAAGCTTGGCTTTTTGTGAGCAACGCTGCCTTTAACACGCTGGGCCGCCCCATATATTCGATGTGGTTGAATTGGGGACGCCATACGATTGGCACTTGGCCATTCATCTTGATGGGTGCGCATTTTTGGGGCGTTAATGGTGTTCTTATCGGCCCGGCATTTGGCGGGGCATTGTTCGCGGTGGTTGGGGTGCTGCTTGCAAATAGGGTTATTCACAATAGTTTGTTGGGTGAAAGCGCGAAATGAAAAGTTGCCCATGCAACAGTTTGCAAATTCGTTGACACCGCCCGACCAATGTCTTGTAACAACATCAGTTTGCCGCTTGCGAAACCTCTTCCTGAGGCTGACCTGTGGGTAGCTGTAAGCCAAAGATTGCAAACAAAGCGCCTATAGGGAAAACCGCGAAGGCAAGTAGCATCAAACCGCCGGAGCGTGTTGCTGCTTCGACGGCAAATACGCTGTCGTTCGTTGCGCCCTCGAACAGACCAAACGTGAGTGCGCAGAACCCGGCTAGGGTTGCGCCAACAACTGCGCCGGTGAATTGAACAGGTGCAATGGCGCCGGAGGCGATTGATTTATGTTCTTTTGGTGCTTGGGTGATGATGATTTGGCGAATGAGGGGGCTTGATGACCCGAACCCCGCGCCAATAAAGATCATGCCAATGGCAACCAGTGCATATTGACCAAAATAAATGCCAGCGGCAGAAATTAGGTATCCAGCCAAGATGGATGTGCCGCCTAAACGGATGGAGACAAGCTGGCGTTGATGGTCTTCAATCTTATTGGCCATCCAAGCGAACGCGGTCCAAGCAAAGGCAATCAGCGCGACAGTGTAGCCTGCGGCAAGTGGAGATAGGCTCCAAATGGACTGCAAAAGCGCGACCATGTAAATGTTGGTGGCACTTGCACCGACGGCAAAAAGTCCAAGTCCGGTGAACGCGCGGCCCATATTCGTTTTGGCAGAAAATAGGTTAGGGGGCATGAAGCGATCTTCGGCCTTTTGGTCAAATGCCGCAAAGGCGACGAGCAATGTGGCAGACGTTGAAATGATGACAATCAACCAGACCGTGTTTTGAATTTGCCCAGCAAACCCAGCAATCAACAATGCACTCATTAAGAGCAGCAATCGTCTAATGGGAAATGATTTGCTTTGGGCAACAATGGCGCTTTTGGGCAAGTAGAAAACAGCCAGCAAGATCAACACAGCAACGAGAGGTAGATTGAACAAAAATGCGGCGCGCCAAGAAACGAACTGGGTCAACGTGCCTGCAAGGGCGGGAGTTGCGGCGGCGGCCACAGACCAAAGGGTTGAGCTGAGCGCTAACATTCTGGGCAATAGTTTCGCGGGTAAATGGTCTGCCAGCACGACATAAACCAAGGAAATGAGCATGCCTTCGGCCAAGCCCTGAATGCCTCGCGCCAGGATCACCATCGCAAGGCTGTCGGCAACGCCGCCAAGCAGAGAACCCGAAGCGAGCAAAATGCTGGCGGTTATGAATATGGGACGTGCGCCAAACCGCAATTTGAAATTACCGGCAACAACACCTGCGCAGATCGAGCCAATTTGAAACAGTGCGAAGAGCCAAAACATATATTCGCGGCCACCCAAATCGAGCACGATTGAAGGCGCGATCACAGCGGTGACATATCCGTTCACTGCATGGGAGGTCACCACCAAAATGTTCATCAGCGTAAGCGGGAGAAACTGCTTGGAAAAGATCCCTAAATTTTGTTCGCTGTTTGTGGCAGTGGTTTGCATTTTCACTCAAATATGGATGGCGGGACTATGAAGATGTGGTGTTGGCAAATTCGGAAACTGGCTCAACTTGAGAATCGTTGAGGGGCAATAGGAATGTCATCACCATAGCAGGCAGGGCCAAAACGAAGAAGATCAAATACATTTGCGGCGCGACGCTGATGGCGACATCTGCATCTAAAATGCCAAAGGTTGGGGTGCCGCCAAATAGGCCAAGTGACAACGCTAATATGCTTGCAAAAGCTGCACCTATGGCGCTTGCAGCGCTATCAATTGGTGGCAACATAGACGATGTCCTGTCTTTTTCCGGTTGTGCGGCAGCCTGCATGATTTTTTTATCTAGGAATATGGTGGAGGTGCCAAGTCCGGTGCCCATCATGGCAAAACCAAGCCCCGTGATGATCAAATTAGCCTGAGCCCAACCCAAGGCTGTGAGCAGGAAGCTGAACGTTATGAGGCTAACGCCAAGGCGGATTAGGTTGAGCTGGTTCTTTAATTTTGTGACACCTGAAAGGCTCCAAGAAGCAATGGACCATGTTGCAGCAAGGATTGAAGCGATATAGCCAGCACTCATGGGGCTGAGTTGCCAAATACTTTGCAGCAGCGCGACGGCGTAAACCACATGTCCACCTGCAGCGAGGCTGATCGAAATGTTAATCCAAAACCCTAGCCCGATGGAATTCTTTGCGGTGAAAATGAACTTTGGCAGCATCCGGTTCGTCGCTTTTTGATCCCGCCGAATGGCAAGAGTTAGAAGGGCTGCAGCCATTGCCAAAACAGAGCCGATTTGAAGTGGATCATTTAGTTGGCCGGTTAGACAAAGGGCTGTAATTGCGGTGACAAATAAAGCCATGCGCGCAAGGGGCACGCGGTCGGTTTGAGTGTTAGAAATTTGCTGTTTTACGGCGAGGCGTGATTGAACAACTAAGACCAGCGCGATCACCAAGTTGATGAGAAAGGCCGAGCGCCAGCCAAAAGCTTCCTCAAGAAGACCCGCCGCTAAGGGCCCTATTGCGGCAGCTACTGCCCAAACGATGGCCAACACGCCGATCATGCGGGCCATGAGGTTGTTTTTGTAGCTTTCACTCAGAATGATATAGGCAAGGGAAATCAACATGCCTTCTGCGAAGCCCTGTATGCCGCGACCGATAACCAAATAGCCGAAATGGGTTGCAAAACCCGCGAAGCACGATCCAATGACAAGCAGCCCAGCAGCGAGATAAATCGTATGTCTGCCACCCAGTTTCGCCTTTATTTGGGCCGACCCCATGCCGCCCACAATGGCGGCAATTTGGAACAGCGCCAACGCCCAATACATCAACTCTTTGCCGCCAATATCCGCAACAATTGTTGGCAAAACAGTGCGGGTGACAAAGAGATTTGTGGCGTGTGATCCCACCGACAATATCAACGTTAGGGTGAGCAATGCCCGGCCTTCGGTGAACAGGTCTATAAATCGAACATGGGCATCGGCGCGCTGATTTGAGTTCATTTTGCTATCTTTGCATAGAATTCAAAATTTGAGTTGAGTTGGTTGCAACTTTCGCAATGGGGTGTGCCCTGTTTGGTGAGGGGAGCAGAATTTCCACCAAACAGGGCATAGCGATGCACAGATGGCCGAACAAAGGGAAAAGCACTAGGGAGAGTGTATTGCGATTTGTTGGTCCACATTTTCTTGCCTCACTAATTAAATAAGAAATATCTTATCTAATTTGATAGTGCGCATTATTTGACAAGTCAAACCTTTTTTTATTATGTTGCGCTAACAATTAGGGATCTGTTGGATGAAATTATCTGACGAAAAAACCATTGAGCGCCTGTTGTTCCTCATTAAAACACGGGGACCGCAAACGGCCGTCGCTTTAGGTGAGTTGGTGGGCACAACTTCTGTTGCGGTTCGGCAGCATATGGAAAAGCTCGCGCAAAAGGGGCTAGTGTCCAGTCAGGACCGGCGCGAAAGTGTTGGGCGGCCTAAGAAATACTGGCAGCTTACTGAAAAGGGTGATCAACGTTTTCCTGATCGGCATGCTGATTTGACGTTGGAAATGATCAGTTCAGTCGTTGAGACATTTGGCGAAGAGGGGCTGGACAAGCTGATTGCAAAGCGCGAGCAAAGGTCTTTAGACACATATAGCGCGCGTCTTTCATCTGCCTCAAATCTGAAAGCCAAAGTGGTGGCACTAGCAAAAATTCGTGAAGCCGAAGGCTATATGGCTGAGGTGGAACATACTGATGATGGGTTTTTGCTGCATGAAAATCATTGCCCCATATGCGTTGCCGCGACCTCTTGCCAAGGCTTTTGCAGGTCAGAACTGAACCTTTTTCGAACGGTGCTGGGGGAGGACGCAGAAGTGCAACGTGAGAGCCATATTGTCTCTGGTGCCCGTCGTTGTACATATCGAATTTCGCAAAAGTCCGCATAGCGCGTTTATCTAATTTAATTTATCAGCTATGTTTGTGCATTGATATTTTGGGGATGGTGTAGATGACTTTTGAGTATTTTATGACCTGTATGGTGGTCATCTTGATCCCTGGCACGGGTATGGTTTATGCGGTGGCTATGGCAATCGCTCAAGGGTGGCGCACTGGCATTGTCGCCGCGTTCGCTAGTACTCTGGGAATTGTTCCACACATGATTGCCGCTATTACTGGTTTAGCGGTTTTGATGCACACCAGTGCGCTCGCTTTTCAGATCGTGAAATATGTCGGTGTCGCATATCTGCTTTATTTGGCGTGGCAAACGCTTCGCTCCAGTGGACCGATTAAGTTGGATGACAGCCCGAAAGAAAACGTGCCCCTTAAAAAGGTGATCGTGAGCGGCATCGCCATCAACTCGCTTAACCCTAAGCTTTCTATATTTTTCTTGGCGTTTTTACCCCAATTCGTCAGCGTGAATTCCACCAACAATACATTGGAAATGCTGGTGTTGGGCGCAGTATTTATGGCGCTTACGTTCTTGGTATTTGCTCTGTTTGCAGCTTTTGCATTTTCAATTCGCAAAGTACTCACCGGATCGCCACGTTTTATGCGCTGGTTCCGCAGAACGGTGGCCATGAGTTTTGGGCTGCTGGCGGCACGGTTGGCCGTTACAGAGCAGTAATTGGTAAACCATTGCACTTGAACAAGTGGGTTTGGCTGTCAAAAATTTATCGCCAGACCGATCCTTTTGCTTTAAAGCGGCTATCTAACACTGGTGAAATTAGCCATCTGCAATTTCACTCATATGTTTGCAATATTAGGATAGCAAATGAGTTCATCGGATAACGGTAAACCAAAAATCCATGTCGGACACGAAGAATGGGTTTCATTCCCCGATTTGGGACTACCAGCTGTGCTGGCCAAAGTTGACACAGGGGCCAAGACATCTTCTCTTCACGCTTTTTCTTACGAAGAAATAGAAGAGAACGGGAAACGGATGATCCGGTTTGGCGTGCAGCCAATTGTGGATCGTCCAGATGTTCAAGTTTGGTGTACCGCGCCGCTTGTTGCTTATCGCGAAATTGTTTCCTCGAACGGCATGGCCGAGGTGCGCCCAATTGTCAGCACCACACTTAAGGTTGCTGATCAGGAGTGGGAAATCGAACTCTCTTTGAGCGACAGAGAGTCGATGAATTATCGTAAATTGCTGGGTCGAACCGCCATGGAAGGCCGAATTGTGGTGGACCCGCTGGCCGCCCGCATCAATGGTGATTTGGACGTCGCATTATATGACAAGCCACAACCAGAAGCGATGCAACGCCAATTGCGTGTCGCACTGTTGAGCCGCGAACCCAATAGCTACTCGTCCAAACGTATTATTGAAGAAGCAAAGGCGCATGATATTCAACTGGATGTGATTAACACAACCCGTTGCTATATGAATATCACTGCGAACAATCCAGCGATTCATTATCAGGGCAAACAGTTGCCTTACTATGATGCGATCATTCCGCGTTTTGGAACTTCTGTGACCAGCTATGGCCTAGCCGTTGTGCGTCAATTTGAAATGATCGGCTCGTTTTGTCTGAACAATGGGGCTGCAATTGCGTCATCGCGCGATAAACTGAATGCTCATCAAGTGCTGGCTAAATCTGGTATCCAAATGCCAACCACAGGCTTTGCTCATTCTCCTTCTGATATTTCGGGCATGCTGGGTACGATGGGTCAAGCGCCATTTGTGCTGAAACTGCTAGAGGGTGCGCATGGTCGTGGTGTTGTGCTGGCTGAAACTATGAAAGCGGCTGAAAGCGTTATCGCGGCATTTGGCCAATTGAAAGCAGACATTTTGGTGCAAGATTTTGTAGCAGAAGCCGAGGGTGTTGATATTCGCTGCATTGTGCTTGGCAACAAAGTGATTGGCGCCATTCAACGAAAAGCTGCGGACGGTGATTTTCGATCTAATCTGCAGCAAGGTGGCAAAACGGCCAAGGTCAAAATTAGCAAACAAGAGAGAATGTTAGCTATAAAAGCAGCAAAAGTGATGGGTTTACGATTTGCTGGTGTTGATATGTTACGCTCTAAAGACGGTCCTAAGGTTTTGGAAGTAAATTCCTCCCCAGGACTTGAAGGGTTGGAGAAGACGACCGGCATTGATGTTGCTGGTCCTTTGTTAGACTATGTTGCCAAATATGCGCGGCTGCCCGCAGGCGAGGCACGACGTAAACGCGCATAATAAATCGGGGAGAAAGGTGTGCGTCATGAGACTGCTTTTACTTTTACCCTTACTGGGCCTTGTTTTTGGATGTGTACAGCGGATGGGCGATGAGCCCTCGATATTTCAAACTGTGCGCAACAACGACGCTACTGAACTTTCATATTTGTTGGATGGCGGCGCTGATCCAAACCAAAAGAATGGTATTGGAGAGCCCTTAATCTTTGTTGCAGCTGGCCCAAAAGGTGGGTTGCCCGTTGTTGATTTACTGTTGCGCGCCGGTGCAGACCCGAACGCGGCTTCTGCAAACGGTCGGACGGCTTTGCACAACTCTGCAGGCTGGTGCACGTTTTCAATTGTGGAAATTCTGCTTGATGGCGGCGCAAATCCGCATTTAACAGCGGATGATGGACGTACTGCACTAGATGCAACTTGCAGTGGGCCTTTGGATTCGCGAAAAATAGTCATCGAAAAATTACGGACTGCAATGAGTAAATAATGGACCAATTGATAGAACTTGTGCCCACGCTTCTTCCAATGGCACTTTGGCTCGTGGGTGCAGGGGTTGCTGCTGGTATCATGGCAGGGCTTTTGGGCGTTGGCGGCGGCATTGTGATGGTGCCGGTTATGGCAACCATTTTTCAGCTGATGGGAATTTCACCTGACATTCTTATGCACATTGCTGTGGCGACTTCGCTCGCGGTGATCGTGCCAACCGGAATTTCAAGCGCTCGATCTCATGCTAAGCGCGGTGCTGTATCGCGAGATTTATTGGTACTTTGGGCCCCCGCGATGGTCGTTGCATCATTTCTTGGCGGGCTTAGCGCTGGCTTTTATTCAGCATTTACGCTGCGCATTGTCTTTGGGGTGATGGCATTCTTCATCGCGATAAACTCCATTGTGCCGCTGCAAAAAATGCTGATGGGTGGTTTGTCGAACTCACCCATCACCCACCGCGTTAGCGCAACGTTTATCGGCTATATTTCATCATTGATGGGCATTGGTGGCGGCTCGCTAAGCGTACCCACTATGACCGTGCTAGGAACGCCTGTTCACACCGCTGTTGGCACAAGTTCTGCCCTTGGGGTGTTTATTGCATTTCCGGCTGTGATTGGTTTTGTGATTTCAGGCTGGAATGTTGCTGACCTGCCAGCTTTATCTGTCGGCTATGTTTCAATCCCGGCGATGGCGATGCTGGCGATCGGGGCTATTCTATTTGCACCCGTTGGTGCAATGATTGCGCACAAATTGTCGGCAACGCTGCTTAAAAGAGTGCTAGCTGTCTATTTGCTGATTGTGGGCACACGTATGATCATTCAAGCGTTGTTTGGATAATGTTTCGGGGCAACTTGGTAGCTGCCCCAAAACATAAACGTACGATCAATCATTCTGATATTTGCCAAGTGACATTAACGGTTATGGAATAATCCAATTCGCCGGCTTGCACGGGGACTGAGTCAGACATTGCCATTTCCATACGCGCCATATTGGCATAGGGCTGCGGCGTGTGACCTGAGTTCTCGGAAATACTCAGAATACGGTCAAGGTTTAAGTCTGCTGCGTCAGCATAGATTTTGGCGTTTTTCAGGGCTTCCATAATTGCATTTTTGCGCGCCTCATCCAACAGTTTTGCTGGTTCAGCGACGGCAAAGCTAACGCCGTTCACAGAGTTGGCGCCAACGGTGACTGCCTTATCCAGAACATCACCAAGATTGTCGAGTTCCAAAACACCAACTGTCACCATGTTGGAAACGCGATAGCCGTTAATTTTGGGCGCCAACGTGTACCCGTTTTGATCGCGCTTATCAGAATGCACGTAATTTGGCTGAACGGAAAAGTTTGATGTTTGGATATGTTTTGCTTCTATACCCGCGCCTTTCAGCACCTCAATAAGAGCACTCATGGCCTCGTTGTTTGCGCTTAGTGCATCGCGGGCGGTTTCGCCTTCTGTCACAACACCAGAGGTGACAATGGCCATGTCTGGCGCAGCCGTCACGTTGCCGGTGGCGCTGATATTGATGGTGGCGATCTGGTCTTCAGCCGCCGCCTGCTGGACACTAAAGCCAAGAATAATGATGGCGGAAAGGGGAAGTAATTTCTTTAACATTGTGGTCTCCGTTCGAAAAATACTCGACCGGAACATGTCAGAATATTGCGGCCCGATTGGGGCAGGCCGCAATAGGAAAAATGCGTATTATTTGCTTTCGGTCGCTGTCGCGGCTGGGTCGAATTCAGGCGAGAACTGCAGCAAATAGGCGATCAGATTATCCTGATCTTTCTCTTTTTTCAGGCCAGCAAAGGTCATTTTGGTGCCCTTGAGGAACTTTTTGGGTTTGGTCACAAACTCTTTCATGTTGTCGATGTTCCAAACCAGCTCGGCTTCGCCAGCTTCCGTCATTGCTTTAGAATATTTGAAGTCCTCAACGGACCCAGCTTGGCGGCCAAAAACATTGTTGAGCGCGGGGCCAACTTTTGATTTTGCCTTGTCGCCAACCATATGGCAGGCCTTGCATTTCTTGAATATTTTTTCGCCTTTTTCCACGTCACCATCTGCGAATGCAGGGGCTGACAATGCGAGAAACATAGCGGTTAATATGGAGAGGAATTTCATGGATGACACCTATCATGTTGATCATTGGCGCCAACATGGATCAGAATAAACCGTGCGGCAATGCCATCAATTGCCGCACGTTGGAAGCTCGTTAATAAAGAACTTGCTAGCAAAAAGTGCCGTGCACCGCATTGATAATTGTGCGCACCCGGTCGTCCGCCAGCGAATAATATATGGCTTTGCCATCTCGTCTGGTTTTCACAAGGCCTTCTTGTCGCAGCCGCGCTAGTTGCTGAGAAACGGCTGCTTGGCGCGCCTCTAGCAGTTCTTCAAGTTCAGACACAGAAGCTTCACTCTCTGAAAGGCGACACAGAATCATCAAGCGCCCTTCATGGGCGATCGCCTTCAAAAAAGACGATGCTTCTGCTGCGGAATAATGCAGGTCATTTGAAATTGGAGTTTTGGAGCTTATTTCGATTTCATGTAATGACATAAACCTACCCTATCGAGGCGTATAGCGCCTCATAATTGTACTTTTTTAAAAATGAGAATATGTGTCAGGAGGCATATTCACTTAAAACATATACTTAAGTATTTTCCCAAAATCCTAGACAATCGAAGGCGGAATGAGGGAACCCAACTGGGGATAATGTTATTCAAATTTCGTAATGTGATCAAGCTTGCATTTTATGCTTTTAAATTTGCATCCAGCTTGCTATTAGCTGAGCCGGGTTGGGCCTGTAGCTCAGTTGGTTAGAGCCGACCGCTCATAACGGTCTGGTCGTAGGTTCGAGTCCTACCGGGCCCACCATTTTTTCTTAATAAAATCAATCTGTTATGAGGTGGGTTGTCTTTTTGGATTTTTGTTTCAACCCATAAATGCCCCAATAAAACAGTTAAAAAGGTGCACCGCGCATAAATTTGGAATGAGGGTGGCCATTTATCACTCCAATAGCTCTGACCAACATCCCCAAAATCTTGCAGTTTTAGACTTCAGCACTAATTGTTCCTCCGCAATAGGTGCTGTGTAGACTTCGACTTAATAAGTTGGCGAATGGCAATTTATATTAGCACGGTTCTGCGACGAACGGATCATTGAGATCTTTTACATGTGGGAAAGCGGCCAAGACTTATTGGCCGCTTTCTTTCTTGGGTGGTCACGAGGACCGGAAGGTTATTCGCAAACCCACCGCATCGTGTGGAAGTTGAACTCGAAGCTCTGCATTGGAACCCATGTGAACCCTTCTAGGCAACGATGAAATGCTTGCTGAGAACGTTGGGTTAGCACAAAGACAGCAACTTGCTCATCAACCAATTTGCGCTGCAAATCGGCATAAATCGCATTTTGGGCATCGACGTCAACTGTCCCGCGTGCTGTGTCGATCATCTTGTCGATCTCGTCATTCATGACCCATTCCATAGACTGCCAAGTGCCCGCCGCACGGCTGTGGTACTGGCCAAAGAAATAGCTGTCAGGTGAGGGGTATGTTGCGCCGTAGAACACTTGTGTCATTGCAGGGGTAGTATCTACATTTGCTGCAAGTTCAGTCATCCGGTTCCAAGGCTCAGGCTTTAGGATTGTGTTGAACCCAATTGTATCCAGGATCGACTTTGTCAACAGCGCAATCTCTTCCTCAAACGCCAGACCAGCCACATACATCATTTCAATGTCGATTGGTCCATCAGCCGAATAAGGTGATGCCTCAACTAACGCTTTGGCTGCTTCTAAATCGAACTTGGGCAGTGCAACATCTTTTGGGAATGCATCAGCAAAAACCGGCGGCATTGGTCCTGCCAATGGCTCGCCTGGCAGCAACACCTCACGGATTGTGTCGTAGTCTGTTGCTAAAGCTAAGGCGCGGCGAATGTTCACATCATCCGTTGGTGCGATCTGGTTGTTTAGCTTGAAGTAGAAGTTCGTGGCGGTTGGATACTCGACAATTCGATAATCCTCTAGCGCACCAATGCTGGCATAAGTTTCTTGAGCTTGAGCATCCGACGACATTGTAAGTTCACCAGCTACTGCTAGCGCTTTCACTGTGGCTTCTTCGTTGGTTACGACGAAACGAACTTCATCGATCGCCTGATCATCCCAGCCAAGGTGATAGTTTTCATACCGCTTGATCGTCATCGATGCGCCACGGTCCCAACTGTCGAGCATGAACGCGCCTGCGCCAAGAGTGTTATTGGCGATATAACCTTGAGCCCATGGGTCGTCTTCGGTCGCTTGGGCAGCCGCCACATCAGAGTTCACCAAAAACAGAAGTGGTGTGGTGGTGAGGAACGGTGTGTACACCTCGTTTAGGACAAATTGAACTTTGTGGTCGTCCAATGCTGTCACGGAGCCTTCAGACAATAGGTTGCTGAACAGATATGACGGGCCTTCATTGATTGCCAACAGGCGCTCTACGGACCAGACAACGTCCTTGGCTTCAATGGGTGATCCGTCTTGAAACGTCGCACCCTTTTTCAAGGTGAATGTCCATGTCAACGTATCTTCAGATACTTCCCAACTCTCAGCAAGTAAGGGTTGAATTGCGCCGTCACCGTCTAGTGTTGTAAGGGCCTCATACATGTTCACCGCGGCCATATACTCGGTGTAATCGTTGATCTTAGCGGGGTCCACTGTCCCGAAAATCTGCACCGTATTGACGGTAACAACGTTTTGCGCAAATGCAGGAACGCTAGCGCCAAGCGCTAGAGCCGCTGTTGCACCTAAAAGAAGGGATCGTAATGATTTCATTATCTTAACTCCTTGTTGTTGTGTCTAAATTGCGGACCCTGAAAGGTCTTCTATTGGAACGTAAGTGTGTTCATATCCGAAGTATTTTGGACCGACGAGATCAAGGCCATGTTCTGAACGCCATTTAGGATCACACGGCAAACCAAAGACGATCACGCGAAATCCGTAACCCATTTGTTCGGTCGTGATCGGCACGCCAGTTTCTAAATCCAGTAAGCAGATCAAGTCAGGTGTTGTGGCCATCGGCCGGCCATCGTCAGTCTCTGCGACGAGGAATTCATTTTGAAAATGCAACTTCATTTTCATCCCATGATTGCTCTCAAGTCCGTCGATCAAAGCCGTGCCGCGCGCAAAACCGCCCGTTGTGCGCCGATCAACATCGACGATGCGGCCTTCGAACAACCGCACGCCGTTTAACTCGCTTGCAAGGCGGTCAGCGCAGTTGCGGTTGGCCGCTTGCTCTTGGGCGATGATATTGCCAATCGCATGAATCAACGAAAGTGAGCCACGCAAAACCGCAGCTTTAGCTTGTTTGCCGGTCATGGGGTAAAGTGCGATCAGTCCCGCGCCACCCATTTCCACGGTGATAACCCGCGCAAATTTCTCAGTCGACAAGTTGTCCACGGTGTTCATCGTCACAGCATTGCCCTTGTCATCCGCCATAGTCATTGGGCAGGCGCTGATGCCGCTCATGGTCATTGAAACCATCTGCAATTCGGGAAAAGCGCGGCCCATTCCATCCCCATCGACAATCGGTAGCCCCAAAGTTGAGGCAACGGCGATAGGGATCGTCGAGTTTAGTCCACCCGCTTCGATACAAAAGATAGCGTCGGCTTTTCGCCCGACAACTGCCTCAAGCGCCCGCACCGCAGCGACAGCTTCGTCGCCACGCGGTAGCTTTTCCAGCATGACAGTTGGTGCGCCCATCATGGCGACAGGAATAATCAACGCATCGTCATCAAGCGCATCAACATCAATAACTGGCACTGGGCCGTTTTGGGCGATTGCTTGCTCGGCCATCAGTTTGCCAATGTAAGGGTCTCCGCCACCACCAGTTCCCAAAAATGCGCCACCAAGGGCGACATGTGCCATATCGGCATGGGTGATTTGGTTCAAAGAAATCATGATGTGCTCCCGTTTGGTTTCATCGGGTTGAATGTGATGTCGTGATAGCCAAAGGCTGCTGGCCCGACGACCGCCAAAGCTTCTGGTGTGCGCAACAGCGCATGACAGGGTAGACCCAAAATGGCGATCCGTTGTCCATAGCGCAGCATCTCCGTTGTGATGGGCAGGCCGGTATCGGCGTCCAGCACCACGACCAGATCGGGCACGCAAACTTCAACAATCCCATTGCGCATGAAAATCAGAAATTCATTCTGCAGATCGATGCGACCAGTATCTCCCTGAAAAGCGCCAAAGCCTTCCAGCGACAATTGACCAACGGCAAACCCGCCCTTCAAATGGCGCTCTAGATCAGAGATTTTGGCGGTCATGAGCAGCCGCCCGTTTTCTTGGTCAATTACGGCCTGCACGGGATCGCGGTTCTGCGCATTGGCTTCAAGCACCGCGCGTCCTAAATTGCGGGCTTGGGTGACCGTGTTGGGAATGGCGGCGCGTTTGACGAATTCGCCACGCATCGGCGCTTGTGCAAGGCCAGCCGCGGCCCCCATGGTCACCACGCAAGAACGTGCCAAATCTTCAAGCCATTTGTCTGATGGCGTTGTGCGGAAAACGACAACATTGCCTTTTTCGTCCGCCATTGCCGCAGGGACGGAACGTTGGCCATAAATTGACCACGTAATCATCTGCATTTCTGGAAAGGCGCGGCCCATGCCGTCGCCGTCCACCACTGGCAAGCCTGCTTGAGCGGCGGTAAGGATCGGCTCCATCGAATTTGAGCCGCCGATTTCTGCGGATATCAGCGCATCGACCTTTTGCCCAACTTCTTCTTCAACAGCGCGCAATGCCCGCAAGCATTCCTCGCCCTCTTCGATTTTTTCAACGCCGACAACCGGCGCACCAATCCCGCCAAGTGAGACAACAAGCGCATCATCGGGCAATTCGTTAAGCGGGATAACAGGCACTTTGCGCCCCATCCGCAATTGCTCGCGGCAGCGCAGCTTGCCGATATATGGATTGCCACCACCGCCGGTGCCAAGGATTGCGGCACCGATTTCTAGCGCATCCAAGTCCTCTAGTGTGATTTCGCGTAAAACATCAGTCATGCATGGACCCCACAACTTTTAGGCGGATGCGGGTGGCATCACCGGGCAAATAGGCCAGCGGTACATCTTCTTGGTCCAGTAGTTCAATACTGTCAGGTTGCGCGCCAGCAGCAATCGCTTTTTCAGTTGCTTCTTTTCTGGCCTGCGCCAGCGCATCTTCCCTTGTGATCGAGGCAAGGGAGAAAATGCGGTCAACTTCACCAGAGATTTGGCCAATGGCGGCACCAACGGCATTGGCGACTGAAAAATGTTCTGGCCGGATTACCTTTAGATCACCAACTTGATCGGGCATTAAAATCGAGCCGCCGCCGACAGCAAGGATCGGAATTGGCGCAGGGGATACGCGCATTCGCTCTACCGCGTTCACGATCATCTCATCGATCTTGGATTTAGCTCGGTTTAGCCTCTCGCCACCGATTGATTTGGCTTTATCGACATCGCCAATATCTTCTAGCCCGAGCCCAACAACCACATCGGTCGTTGTTGTGGTTTCACCACCAAACACCAGCGCTTCTTGCAAGATGCGATAGCCGACGGACCGAGGGCCGACCGTCATGGCATCTCCATCGCCGTCAATGATGGTTCCGCCGCCTAAGGCAATCGAATAAACATCTGGCATGCGGAAGTTGGTGCGCACACCGCCGACATCCACGGTTGTACTTGCTTGGCGAGGGAAGCCTTTAACAAGCGCGCCCACGTCAGTGGTTGTGCCGCCCACATCCACAACAATGGCGTCGGTTTCACCCGACAGGAATGATGCGCCACGCATTGAATTGGTCGGACCCGAAGCAAAGGTAAGAACGGGATAGGCCTGAACAAAATCCCGGTTCATCAGGGTGCCATCGTTCTGCGTGATGTAATAGGGGCAAGATAGCCCAACATTTTCAAGCGCATCACCAAACGCCGACACTGTCTTGCGGGACAGGCCACGCAATGACGCGTTCATAATGGCGGCATTTTCGCGTTCAAGAATGCCCAAACGGCCAATCTCAGAGGAAAGTGTGAAATCGGCTTGCGGCAACCGTTCTTTAAGCCGCTCCATGGCTATTTTTTCCATCTTGTCATTCACAGGTGAAAAGACAGAAGAAATCGCAATTGAATTAATGCCAGCCGCGCCGATTTCTGCGGCGATCGTATCCAACTCAGTCATGTCTAATGGGCTTATTTCACGCCCATCGAATTCGTGACCGCCTTTAGCCAACCAGAATTTCCCGCCAACGGCATCGCGCATGTCATCTGGCCAATCAACCATCGGGGGCAGACATTGGGCGGCGGGCAAACAAAGACGAACCGCAGCCGTGCGTTCCATATGCCGACGCTCTACAACAGCATTTACAAAATGCGTGGTGCCAATCATCACAGAAGAAACTTGATTTTTGGGCACACCAGATTGTTCGAGCGCTTTGGTGATGCTTTCAGCAACCCCGCCCATAACGTCCTCGGTCGTGGGGGATTTCACCCCGGCAAGGATCGTGTCGCCATCCATAATTACGGCGTCGGTATTTGTACCACCAACATCTACACCAATCCGAAACATCACTATCCTCCTAGTGCTGTGGTGGGGTTAAGCACCGCTGCACGTTCTTCTTTGCTAATTTTGGGTTTTTGCGCTTCTGCGGCGTCCGTTGTAACGGGAATAGCTGACAGTAACGCACGCGTATACGAGTGCTGAGGTGTATCAAAGACTTTATCGACAGCGCCTTCCTCAACAATTGCACCTCGCCACATAACGCCAACGCGATTACAGAAATTGCGCATAAGCGACAGGTCGTGGCTAATAAACAGATAGGTTAGATCGAACTGTTCGCGCAGCCTGTGCAGCAGATCAATCACCGTCGATTGCACCAGCACATCCAACGCACTTGTTGGCTCGTCCAACACCAAAATGCGTGGATTAACCGACAAAGCCCGGGCGATTGCCACCCGTTGTTTTTGCCCACCAGACAGCTCATGCGGATACATGTTCGCCATATCTGCTGGCAAATCCACCATCTCAAGCAACTCCGCGATGCGGGTGTTAATCTGTGAAGACGCGTGGTTGGTGAATTTGAGCGGCACAGCGATTTGATCAGCGATTGTGCGGCGAGGGTTTAAAGAAGAACCGGGATTTTGATAAACGATCTGGATCAGCTTGCGAAATTCTGTCGTACCAGCTGCGTCGCCAACGTCTTGTCCATCAATGGTGATCATCCCCTTCGTCGGGCGAATAAGCCCAAGGGTCATTTTTGCCAACGTGGTTTTACCCGATCCACTTTCACCCGCGAGACCGAAAATATCCCCCGATTTCACGTCAATAGATACATTATCAACCGCCCTATGCACGCTTCGGTGCTGGTTGAAAAAGCCAGAGCGGGCATGAAAGTCTTTGGACACACCCTGAATTGAAATGGCTGCATCGGGATCAATTTTTGTGTTCGTCACTGTATGTACATCGGGGCCATAAAGCGGGGGCACAGCGGCCATCAACTGTTTGGTATAGGCGTGCTTAGGCGCGTTAAAAATCGCCTCTCGGGTGCCAGTTTCCACGATGCGGCCTTTATCCATGACATAAACCCGGTCTGCCATTTCACGCACGACGCCCAAATTGTGGGTAATCAGCAAAAGCGACAGGCCTTCTTCGGCGACTAACCTGTTCAGCAGCACTAAAACTTCGTCCTGTGTGGTCACGTCAAGCGCAGTGCCCGGTTCATCTGCGATCAGCAAGCGGGGTTTGTTCAACAGCGCCATGGCGATCAACACCCGTTGACGCATTCCACCCGACAACATGATGGGATAACTGTTTAGAACGCGCGCGCCATCCGCAAGCTGAACCTTTGAAAGTGTGTCTAAAATAAGCGTTTCTCGTTCCGCGCGGCTGCGTGATCGGGCGAGCCGTATATCGGCATACCTGACAATATCGTCCATTTGCCGTCTGATCGTTAAAACCGGGTTGAACGAGAGCATCGGGTCTTGAAGAATGATCGAGATGCCGGTGCCTTTAAGCTTGTTGCGTTCTACCTTGTTCAGATCAAGCAATGAGCGACCGTCGTAATTTATGCTCCCGCTTTCGATATGGCCCGGCGGCATCGGCAACGTGCCGATTATGGTGCGCATGGTGACGGTTTTACCGGACCCGGATTGTCCGATCAGCGACACGCGTTCCCCTTCGCCAACACTAAGCGAAACATCATCCAGCACTCGCCGGTATTGGCCATAGGCGCGAAACCCGATGCTAAGTCCTTGAATGTCTAACAATGGTGCATTCATACTTCTACATCCATCATGTCACGTAACCCGTCACCCAATAGGTTGAAACCAAGGGTGGCAAATAGGATCGCTAGGCCAGGCATAACGGCCTGCCACCACATCTCGGGCATGTACTCTGACCCGGTCGCAACCATTGTGCCCAAGTCGGGGGTTGGGGGCCGGATGCCAAGGCCGAGAAAAGAAAGAGAAGCCCCGAACAGGATCACAAAACCCGCATCCAACGAAACCTTAACGGCAATGGCGGAAATGCAATTGGGCAGCAGTTCACGAAAGAGAATATGCATGTGGGAGGCACCGGCCAGTTTGGCGGCCTCAACATAGTCTTCGTTCATCTGACCTTTGACGATCCGGTAGATCAGGCGCGTATGCCACGTCCACCACAGCAATGTAATCGCGATCATCGCGTTGACCAGGTTGGGTGACAAAACCGCGGTGATTGCCAGCGCCATTGCCAGCGGCGGTAGGGCCAACATCACATCCGTAAAGCGCATGATGATCGTTTCGGTCCAGCCACCGAAATATCCTGCAACTAGCCCCAGAACGACTCCGAATGGCACAGCCACACCCAAGACACCCACAACAAGCCCAAGTGAAACCCGGTAGCCAAAAAGCACGCGACTGAAAACATCGCGACCCACATTGTCGGTGCCCATCAAATGGTCCCAACTTGGTGGCTGATGGCGGTTGCGAAAATCAACCATCGAACCAGCACTTTCGGGCGACGGTGCAAGCAGAGGGGCAAATATTGCTGCAATGATGACACAGATCACAATGATAGCACCAAACAGTGCCGCAGGATTGCGCGTAAACCGATACATCGCCATTTGTCGCGACGTTAGAACACGTGGGGCGTTGCTAATTGTCTCGCTTGTACCCCTCATTTGCTGTCCTTCGCATTAAGCCTATGGCGCGGATCAAGGATCCCCAAAATGATGTCGATCACTAGGTTTGCAATCACAAAGAATACGCCGGAAATAAGTACAACACCGATCACTGCATTAAGGTCTTTTTGCAAAATGGTCCGCACTCCGTAGCTGGCAATACCGGGCCAAGAGAAAACGAACTCAACAATAAAGGCGTTGCCAATGAGGGAGGCAAATTCAAGCCCCAAAATGGTAAGTGGGGCGACAGCCGAGACACGCAACATATATCGAAATGTCACCACGCGCTCCGGGATGCCGTAAGCACGCGCGGCTTCTACAAAATCTCGGCTTGAAACTTCAATCATGGCCGCACGGGTGATCCTGACCACCTGGCCAATACCGGCTGCTGCCAATGCAATTGAAGGCAACATCAAATGCCGCAATGCATCTCCAACTACATCCCATCGCCATTTTAAGACGCCATCCACAAGCAAGAGGCCTGTAATATCAGCGTTAAAATCGATGCCGCCATCAAGCCGCCCAGTTATGGGAAGAAATCCCCAATAATGGGCGGCCACAAGTTGCAATATAATCGCCAGCACAAAGCCGGGCGTCACCACGCCGATCAGGGAAAAAATCCGCGTGACATTGTCCAGCCAAGTATTGCGGTAAGACGCTGCCAAAATACCCAAAGGGATGGATATGACGATTTGCAAAATGATGGTGAACAGAACCAGTTCAAACGTCGCGGGCAGCGCCGCCATAATGTCGTCGAGCACAGGGCGCGATGTCAAAAGAGATTTGCCAAGATCACCATTTACAAGCCCGTTCAAATAAGTGCCCAGTTGAACGATGAAGGGTTGGTCCAGACCCATCTCTACTTGCAGTTGAAGAACTTGCTCTGGCGTGGCTTTTGGACCAAGCGCAATCCGCGCTGGATCGCCCGGCACAATGCGCGCAATCACAAAAATTAGAATGGCCAGCCCCAACAAAACAAAGAAGAGTGACAGAGCACGGCGGAATAGATATGAAAACATCCAGAACCTCCGCAATCAGCTTAGCTTTACAAACTGCGATCGAGATATTGGAATAACGGATAGTTTGGTTCTAAGTGGGTTAGTTTTCGCCCATTATCTAGATTAAAGTAAATTTTTCAACGAGTTCGCCGCGTCGTTGGACTTCGAAAATGCGATAAAGCCGCGCAAGATGATACTTGATCGTCGCCTCACTTACCGCAAGAGAACGGGCAATTTCCTTGTTGCTCGCGCCCGATTGCAGCGCGGTAACAACCCTATATTGGTGATATGTGATGTTAAGGTCCAGCAAGCCCGGTGGCATCCAATAGCTTCGCCGAATAATATCAACAGTGCGCCGCGCAAGCCGCGCCAGTTGAATATGCCCACGTGCAAACCGGCCTGATGACAAGCGTGCACCAATCCCAGATAGCACGTCGCGATGTTCCAAAAACGGGGCGGCTTGCCCTTCTTTTACGGCCAGCCAAAATGCTTTTTCAACCAACCGTCTGCGTTGGTGTCCGGTCTCCAAACGGGCGGATTGCAAAGCATCGATAATGCTTGTGCGTGGACAGGAAAATTCCACTTCTGGACCATCGAACGCCATTTCCTGGGTTGTGACTTCGCGTAACAAAGATTGGCCAATGGGGCTTAGCAATTTTTCAGGGTCCAAGGCCATCGCGCCGATTTCAGCATCACCAAACCGACAATCGAGCCGGTCAATCGAAACCTCCAACACTGCAAGTAATTCTGATGCCCCGCCATGCCGTTCGGCGTAGCCGGCCCGTAATTTTTCAAGTTCGGCCAATGCGGCCTCTCGCCCTTCAAGAAAGAACGTGCTTTTTACAGCTATCCGGGCCAATTGCGCGTACATCTCCACCCAGCTATCGTTGGCCAAAAGAGCATGCCGCAGCGTTTCTATTCGTGCTGGAATATGTTCGAACCGTCCGGTTTCATAGTCAAGCGCGAGCTCGATAATCTCAATAATCGCTTCTTCGTTGCCGTAAACCTGCCCGGCCTCGCGAAACAGCTGTATGCCTATGTTCAAGTCACGCCGTGCATCGCGCAGCCGTCCCTCCATGATCGAAAGATCTGCCAAATGTAAATGTATGAAATGCTCTAAATACGGGTGATTGGCGTCCCGGTAAGCCGTTATCGCGCGCGCACCTGCAATGCGTGCTTCCTTGATGCGCCCATGCCGCACAAAGAAAACCAATATACAATTGTAAAATAAGCCTTCCAGCAGGGGATTGGCTAGCGGAAGTCGTCGTTCGATATTGATCCATGCGTTTAGTTGCTCTGTACTCACCGGGTCGCCCAAATGAATGGCCATGAATAGAGCATAAAGATCAGACTTAAACGTTCGCTCAAATGTCAGATCAGGATCGTTTAGGTGGGCCAGTGCTCGTCCGGCTCTGCCCTGCTTGGCCAGAAAAAGCATATAAGCCCCAAGCAACGATTCATGTTCGCGCCATAGCCCCTCCGGCATGTCCGAAAGAACCAACCCAAGATCCTCATAACCGTGCAAAAGCGCGAAAAGTTCACCACCCGCCGCCTGAAACAGAGCGATAGCACGCTCGATCTCGTTGGCCTCAAAGGCACTTAAAATGTCGTTGGTACAATCGGAATTGGCAGGGCTTTGCATAGCATAAACCCTACATCTGTTATCCTATCAGTCAAGTTTGGCGGAAAACTTGGCATTTACGCCGCCGTCGAAATTCAACTGGGCAAGCTCAAAACTGAAGATGGACGCAAATCAATCAGTATTTATCTTTGCAACTGGCCGCTTATTTGTAAAACGCACTATTCTATTTGGCTTCTACCGTTCACAAGTTGGTAGTTTGGCACTTGACATTTGGGGCACTTTCTAATGAGGTTTTTGTGTTCATATACATGTAATTAGGGGATTTTTTGGTGCAAGAATGGTGGCGAGATGCTGTAGTTTATCAGGTTTATCCAAGGTCGTTTCAGGACGAAACTGGCGACGGGGTTGGCGATCTAATGGGCATTACGCGCCGATTGGATCATATTGCTGAACTTGGTGCCGACTGCATTTGGCTTTCGCCAATTTTTGCCTCGCCCCAGGCCGATATGGGCTATGATGTTTCCGACTATTTGGCTGTTGATCCTTTGTTTGGTGATCTTGCCGCATTTGATAAACTCATTGCATCTGCCCATGCGCGTGGGTTGAAGGTCATCGTTGATCAAGTGCTGTCGCACACCTCAGAAAAACATGACTGGTTCAAGCAATCACGTCTTAGTCGAAACAATGACAAGGCAGATTGGTATGTTTGGGCTGATCCATTGCCCGATGGTTCTCCGCCAACAAATTGGCACAGTCATTTTGGTGGCCCTGCTTGGGAATTTGATCCTCAACGTGGTCAATATTATTTGCATAATTTTCTAGCATCACAACCGGATCTGAATTTTCACAATCCTGATGTCGTCGACGCCATTTTGGAAACGTGCAGGTTTTGGTTAGACCGTGGTTTGGACGGGTTCCGTCTGGATACGGTCAATTACTATTTCCACGACCAAAAACTGCGCTCTAACCCGCCTGCGCAGGTAAAGCCGCAGGTGATGGCGACTGATCTATATGGCATGCAGGACAATATCTACAATAAGACGAGGCCTGAAAATATTGGGTTTCTTGAACGGTTGCGCACGCTAACGGATCAATATTCTGACATTATGATGGTGGGTGAAGTCGGTGAAATGGGGCGCCGTTCCATCGAGATTATGGGCGAATACACCGAAGGGACCAACAGGCTCCATATGGCGTATAGCTTTGCAATGTTGGGACCAGATTTCAGCGCAGACCACTTTCGAAGTTGCATCGAGGGGTTCCAAAAAGGCGCACCCGGTGGTCACCCATATTGGTCATTCAGCAACCACGATGTACCTCGACAAGTAAGCCGCTGGGCCGAGTATGCTGTGAACGAAGATAGTATGGCGCGGCTTGCCTGTGCGATGTTGATGTCTTTTGAAGGGACCATCGGCATCTATCAAGGCGAAGAACTGGGCCAGACAGAAACGGAGCTAACTTTTGAGGAATTAACTGACCCGCCTGCAATTCGATTTTGGCCAGCCGTGAAAGGACGTGACGGCTGCCGCACACCCATGGTTTGGGAGAAAGATGCTGAAAATGCTGGTTTTTCCACGGGCACGCCATGGCTGCCTGTGAAGGCACCACAGGCAGGAAAAGCGGTCGATAGCCAAGGTGACGGGAGCGTTTTAGCCTATTATAAAGACGCGATTGCCCGTCGGAAATCGAGCCCTGCTTTGAGCGGTGGGAAGACAAAATTCATATCATTGCCAGAACCCATTTTAGCGTTCAGTCGTGTTTCTAAGGAAGAAACGCTCACCTGCGTATTTAATCTCTCGACTGAAGCACACACCTTACAGACCAAAGGCAATGTTGACATTTTGCATGGCAACGAAGTCACGCTGGATAAAGGCAAGATTGCGTTGGCGGGCAACGGGTTCGCCTATTTATCTCATGGAGCTGATTTTACGATTACGTCGAGCTAAGACAGGCTTTTTGTGTCCCAAATGTCGGCCATGTAACCTTTGATCGTGCGATCGGATGAAAAGAACCCTGACCCTGCGATATTACGCAGCGCCAATGTGTTCCAGTGATCCTTATCGGTAAAGGCCTGGTCGACATCTGCCTGACACGCCAAGTAGCTGTCAAAGTCGGATGCGACAAGAAACGGGTCGTGGTTCCATGTCGCATCAACCAGACCACCATATCGGCCTTTGTCCTCAGGGCTAAAACGTCCCTCGGCGATCATTTGCAATATGTCTTGAAGCGGCTGGCTGGCAGAAATCGCCTGCCGCGCGTGATCGTGTACAAGGTAACGCTCCTGCACTTGGGATGCGGTCATCCCGAACAAAAAGAAATTCTTTGCCCCCACATGTTCGCGGATTTCAACATTGGCGCCGTCCAACGTGCCGATGGTCAAAGCACCGTTCATAGTGAATTTCATGTTGCCGGTGCCGGACGCTTCTTTCCCCGCAGTTGATATTTGCTCAGATAAATCTGTTGCAGGAATAAGGCGCTCCGCCATCGAGACATTATAGTTTGCCGGATAAACGACCTTTAATAGATCGCCAACAACTGGGTCATTGTTGATGGTTTTTGCCACATCGTTGATCAGGTGAATAATTTCTTTTGCGGCAAAATAGCCAGGTGCAGCTTTGCCACCAAACACTTTGACGCGTGGGGTCCAATTGCCTTGCGGATTGGCCCTAATGGCAGACCAGCGTGCAATCGTTTCAAATACATTCAGCAATTGCCGCTTATATTCATGCATACGCTTAATCTGAACATCAAACATCGCATCCGGGTTCAGTGAAATACCGAGCTGCGCGCCTACCCAATTGGATAGAGCGACTTTGTTTTTGCGCTTTGCAGCGCCGATTGCATCGCGCACGTCTTGATTTGCTTCATGTGCGCCCAGCTCAGAAAGCCGATCTAGGTCGTTTTCCCAGCCTGCACCAATTGTATCAGTTAGAACACTGGACAATGAAGGGTTCGACAAACGCAACCAACGCCTTGGAGTGACGCCATTGGTTTGGTTTAGTATCCGTGCTGGATAAAGTCCGTTAAGACCTGCGAAAACAGTCTCTTTCATCAGCTGGGTATGCAGGGCTGAAACGCCGTTGACATTGGTCGCCATGACAAATGCCAATGTACCCATATGAACCTGATCTTGCCGAACAATGCCAAGTTCCGCACTGCATTTGGTGGTCAATTGATGCTCTTGGTCAACCCGCTCAATAATCTGCATATGGCGGGGCAGCACACGGCCCAATAGCCACGTTGACCATGTTTCAAGCGCCTCTGGCAAAAGGGTGTGATTGGTATAGTTTAAACATTTCACGGAGATACGCTTCGCCACGTCCCACGCCAAGCCATGTTGATCCATCAAAAGCCGGATCAGTTCAGGGCCGGCAAGGGCAGGGTGCGTATCATTCATCTGGATTGCGACCTTCGCGGGTAGCAATTCAAGGTCGTCATATTCGCTTAGGAAGCGGCGCAAAATGTCTTGCAACGAAGCAGAGGTCAGGAAATATTCCTGTTTTAGTCGTAGTTCCTTTCCGCTGTCCGTCGTGTCGTCTGGGTATAGGACCCGCGACAAGGTTCGCGCCAATGCTTCGGGCGTCGCGGCTGCGGTATAGTCGCCGGAATTGAACCGCTCTAGATCAAATAATTCAGTTGGGTGGGCACCCCATAACCGCAACGTGTTTGCCCATTTTCCCTGCCATCCCACCACTGGCATGTCATATGCGCGTGCATAAACTGTTTCCGATGGTCGCCAAGTCAGCTTGCCATCAACATCAGCGACATGCCCTTTAAAAGGTATAGTGTAACGCGCCTCCGGCCGCACAAACTCCCAAGGATGAGGTTGGTTTAGCCAATCTTCAGGATGCTCGACCTGCCGACCACCCTCAAATCTTTGCCGGAACAAGCCGTGTTCGTAGCGGATACCATAGCCAACAGCAGGGCAGGCCAACGTCGACATGCTTTCCAAAAAACAAGCCGCCAAACGTCCCAAACCACCATTGCCCAATGCCGCGTCAGGTTCATCTGCGATGACATCGGCTAGGCTGATGCCTTCGCCGTCCAGAACATCTTTCACAATGTCGAACAGACCTAAATTCATCATTGCATCACCAAGGATGCGGCCAATCAAAAATTCTAATGACAGATAATAAACGCGTTTGCCCTGCGCCTCATATGTCTTTCGTGTCGCCGCAAACCATGGCTCGATAATCAGATCACGAACACTGTAGCTGACGGCCATACGCCAGTCATAAAGACTGGCATGGGGTTTGTCTTTCCCCAGCGTAAAGGTCAGATGTTTGGTGATGCGAACCCGGAACGCATCTGCGGACTGATCATTCATTACGTCCATCAAGAGAATTCCTTGTTTCGTCGCGGTCAACCAAAGGGGCCTTTGGGCGCGCTAATTCAATGTTTCTTCGTTTTTTGATGCTGTTCGAAACAGTTCAAGAAACGCGTGATACTCTTTTTCACCACCAGATGCCAAGAGGGCCGGCCATGAAATTTTGATTATTCGCAACAATTCAACGCGCAGGTTTTGCGCGTCTTCTAGGCGAAATCATCCCAATTCAGGTGATAACGTCAGGGTCCGTCCGACCTGTCATTGCCGCTAAATCCGAAAGCTCAAGCGCAGCAATCTGCACCTCTTTCAACGCATCTTCAGGAGATAGTTGAAGTTTATCCGGATCGGTTTCAATCTGTTCGAGATAAATACGGATCGTTGCGCCGACAGTTCCTGTGCCAGATAGGCGGAAAACAGCTCTTGCGCCCTGCGCAAACGAAATCCGAATTCCCTGACCTTCAGACCGTGAACCGTCAACCGGGTCGTCGTAAGCAAACTCATCGCCAGTTTCTACCATCAGCCCATTTACCTTGGTTCCCGCAAGCAACGGCAGCTTAGCGCGAAGGGCGACGATCATCGCATTGGCTTTGTCAGCATCGACATCTTCATAATCATGACGTGAATAGTAGCAGCGTCCATGGGTTGCCCAAAGATCGGCCATCAAATCTGCAACAGATTGCTTGGTGACCGCAAGGATGTTCAGCCACAGCAAGACCGCCCAAAGCCCATCTTTTTCCCTTACGTGGTCAGAACCCGTGCCGGCGCTCTCCTCTCCACATAGTGTAACCTTGCCAGCGTCCAAAAGGTTGCCAAAAAACTTCCAGCCGGTGGGTGTCTCGTAGCAGGCAATATCCAAGCTTTTCGCGACACGGTCCACCGCGCGGGATGTCGGCATTGAACGTGCAACGCCAACCAATCCATCTTTGTAACCCGGGGCCAAATGTGCTTTCGCGGTTAATAGTGCAAGACTATCAGATGGCGTTACATAATTGTTGCGCCCCACAATCATGTTGCGATCGCCGTCACCATCAGAAGCCGCGCCAAAATCAGGGGCGTCAGCGCCATGCATTTTGTCCATCAATGTCTTAGCCCAAATCGGGTTGGGGTCAGGATGGCCACCGCCAAAATCAGGGCTTGGTGTTCCGTTTAATACCGTGCCTTTCGCGGCACCTAGCGTGTCTTCTAGAATGGCGTGCGCGTAGGGGCCGGTAACCGCATGCATAGCGTCGAAATGCATCGTAAAGCCACTTGCGAAAAGGGCGCGGATGTTGTCGAAATCAAACAGCTTTTGCATCAACGCGGCATAGTCGGTAACTGGGTCTACGATTTCGACGTCCATACCTTCGATGCTTTGGCTGCCTAAAGTATCAATGTCTATTTCAACGGATACCGCGATTTTGTAGGTATCAATTGTTGTGGTGCGTTCGAAGATTTTATCGGTAACAGCTTCGGTTGCGGGTCCACCATTTGGGCCATTATATTTGAGACCGAAATCGGCGTTTGGCCCACCTGGATTGTGGCTTGCGGACAGGATTAGACCGCCGTCAGCTTTCCTAAGTCGGATTAGATGAGACGCCGCAGGTGTTGATAGGATGCCACTCTGGCCGATGATGCATTTTGCTGCTCCATTGGCTGCGGCCATACGCAAAATGATTTGAATAGCGTCGTCATTAAAGTAGCGACCATCACCACCAACAACCAGCACTTTGCCCTCTATCCCGCCTATCCCGTCAAAGATCGATTGGACGTAGTTCTCTAGATAATGTGGACGCTTGAAGACAGCTGTTTTTTTACGCAATCCACTCGTGCCAGGTTTCTGACCCTCAATCGGGGCAGTTCGAACTATCTGCATGGGCATTGGCTGGTCTCCACTTTACATTCGTTTATCAATCATCCGTTGGCGTAGTCTTTGTGTTCGCCTCCTGAGAGAATACAACTACAGCGTCTGCTGCTACCGTCATCCCCGGGGTCACCTGAATCGCATCGTCCTGGCTAGTATCAAATCGGCGCACCCAAACACTCCCGTCAGGAAGCACTGGCGGAACGATTTCTATTTCGGCACCTCTATTCAACACGATCAACAGCGTACCTTGACGCTGAACATATTCGGGCGTTCCCGATGCCATGCGCATTTCAGCAACAATGATATCTAATTCGGGATTGTCCCAATCCGCCTGCCGCATTGGCTTTCCGTTTGCACGACGCCAAAATAGATCGGGTTCTCCATCAATATGCCGCTCGCGGGAATGCAAAAATCGCTTTTGGCGCAAAAGAGGGTGCATTTTACGAAACGCGATTGCCTGCTGGCAAAACGCAAAAAACGGGTCGTCCTCTTCCGGCCAGTTCACCCAGCCGATTTGATTGTCTTGGCAATAGGCGTTGTTGTTTCCACCCTGCGAATTGCTCAACTCATCACCGGCCAAAATCATTGGCGTGCCTTGGGACAGCATCAATGTCGCCATCATATTTCGCTTGCGTCGAACTCGCGCCGCAGTGATCGCGGGGTCATCCGTTGGACCGTCAACACCCATATTGTCGGAACGGTTGTTGGAATGGCCATCGCGATTGTCTTCGCCGTTGGCTAGGTTGTTCTTGCTTTTGTAGCTCACCGTGTCGTGCAGCGTGAACCCATCATGTGCGGTGAGGAAATTCAAAGACGAGGTGGCAGATCGGCCGCTATGGTCAAAAAACTGGGCCGATCCAACCAACCGCCCCGCCATATCAGAGACTTTGCCGCGGTCGCCACGCCAAAATTCTCGCGTATTGTCTCGGTACTTGTCATTCCATTCTGCAAATGGCGCGGGATACGCCCCAAGCTGATAGCCGCGTGGGCCGATGTCCCATGGTTCAGCAATCAATTTCACTTTGTTTAATACTGGGTCTTGCCCGACGGCACGAAAGAACGGACCGTCCCGTTCAAATCCGTGACGCGTTCGACCCAATGCAGAACATAGGTCAAACCGGAACCCATCCACATGCATGACCTCCACCCAATAGCGCAAACTGTCCATCACCAATCGGATAACAAACGGGTTTTCAAAATCCAGCGTGTTGCCGCAGCCCGCATCGTCGATGTAATAGCGCCGATCATCAGCCAAGCGATAGTAACTGGCGTTATCAAGCCCTCGAAACATCAGCGTCGGGCCCATTTCGGAGCCTTCTGCGGTGTGGTTATAGACCACGTCCAAGATGACTTCGATTCCAGCTGAATGAAACCGTTGCACCATGAGTTGAAACTCAGCAATATCAGCGCCCTGCATATAACGCGGGTCGGGGGCAAAAAACCCGTAGGTCATATAGCCCCAGTAATTGGTCAACCCGCGATCAAGCAGAAATTTCTCGTTTAAAAATGCCTGCACCGGCAACAATTCTACAGCTGTGACACCAAGATTGTTGAGATGTTCGAGCATCGGGTCCGAGGCCATCGATAAATAGCTACCCGGATTTTTGATATCTTTACGACCCGCTGTTAGACCCTTTACATGTGCCTCATAGATCACCGTGTCTTCTAACGAATGGTTTGGGCGATGTGGTTCGGACCAACCAAAAGTCGGATCAACCACCACACTGCGTGGCATATAAGGTGCGCTGTCATTGGTGTCGAAACTAAGGTCTTTGTCCTTATGGCCGACCTCATAACCAAACAGGGCATTGTTCCATTTTGGGTGCCCGGTTAAACGTTTGGCATAGGGGTCAACCAGCAGTTTGAAAGGGTTGAAACGATGGCCCTCGCTTGGCTTATATGGCCCATCCATTCTAAAGCCATATTGCTGACCTGCCTTCATGCCCGGAAAATATCCATGCCAAACATGGCCTTCGCGTTCTGGCAAAGTCACCACGAGATATTCAGCGCCGTTTTCATCAAACAGACACAGTTTTACGCTTGTCGCGTGCTGCGAGAAGACGGCGAAGTTCACGCCTTCGGGATCAACCGTAGCCCCTAGCGGGGATGCGCGTCCGGGGCCGATAGGAAATGGCTTATTGGTCAATGCGCGTGCCTACCAAAGATTCATAGATGGCGTGATATTCTTCGGCAGATGTCTTCCAACCGACCGGTTGCCGCATCGCTTTTTTCTGCATTTTTTTCCAAACTTTTGGTTGGGCATATAGCTTACCAAGCCGCGCGAATGCATTCGAGAGGGCTTGGGATGTGACTGGAAAGAACTGCAAGCCCGTTGCTACACCGCTCGCAAGTGCAGCAGGGGAGGCGTTGATAACAGTGTCTGCTAATCCACCTGTAAGCGCAACGAGCGGTAAAGTACCATAGCGCAGCCCATATAGCTGGGTAAGACCGCATGGTTCGAACCGCGAGGGGACCAAAATCACATCGCCACCGGCCATCATCTGATGAGACAAAATCTCGTCATAGCCAATTTTGACGGAGACGTTTAGGTTGTCTTCAGCGGCCTTTAACAAAGCGATTTCAAGCTTAGGGTCACCTGATCCAAGCAGGGCAAGTTGCCCGCCATTTTTCAAGAGCTCCGGCAACGCGTCTAGCAATAAGTCAATTCCCTTTTGCTCTGTTAGTCGAGACACGAGCACGCAAAGTGGACCGTCACTCTGTTCTAACCCAAATATTTTTTGCAAAGCTTGTTTATTGGGTGCCTTACCGGCGGCTGTTTTGTACGGCGTGATATGTGGGTCTGTCGCGGGGTTCCAGGTGTTTTCGTCAATGCCATTCACAATCCCAAAAAGGTCGGATTTGCGTTGGCT
>NZ_JBPOEU010000016.1:0-83764 GCF_051251695.1 Maritalea sp.
TTAACGTCTCATTTTATTTCTACCCAAGACGAGACCTTAAACGCCTCGCGTATCTGCCCACTTGAAAACCTCAAGACCGATTGGTCGTTGAGCACCTCCGCTTGTCGATCACTCACTTTCCCTCCCCCTTGTGGGGAGGGATTAAGGGTGGGGGGCTGTTCCAATCTCAACTCGGCGTTTGCTTAGCCTTCGTTTCCGGCAGAAAATTGAGCAACCAAAGTAGCCATAAAAGATTAGTCAGCTGCCAGGTCGGGCCCATTGCCAAAAAGGTCTCGATGACCCTTGAAAGTTGATAAATGCCGATAAATCCCAATGCCCCTAAATACCAATGTTTTTGCATTTGCATGTTTCAAATCTATTTTATTATTAGAATACTTGTTCTAATAATTGGGTGATGAAATTTTGAAGTTCAAGGTGTGGCGCTGGATTTAATTGATTTAGCGCAAGGGGTGCAAACCAAGATCAGGCTATGAAAGCGCATGATGAGGCTTTATTTTCGTCGGTTGACGCCATATAAGATGCACAATCAGTTCAACCAGACTTAAGTTCAATCAGACAGGGGGATGACCGAAGACATGGCCGGCCATTCACAATATAGCAATATTATGCACCGCAAGGGGCGGCAGGATAAAATCCGCTCCAAAATGTTCTCGAAGTTCTCGAAGGAAATTACGGTTGCTGCGAAAAGCGGCATGCCTGATCCGGACATGAACCCACGTTTGCGTCTTGCTATTCAAAACGCAAAATCGCAATCAATGCCCAAAGACAATATCGAACGTGCGATTAAAAAAGCCATCGGTGGCGATGCGGATTCTTACGATGAAATTCGGTATGAAGGCTACGGCCCCGGCGGCGTGGCGGTGATCGTTGAAACACTGACCGACAATAAAAACCGGACAGCTTCCACCGTGCGGTCAACATTTTCCAAGAATGGTGGTGCTTTGGGCGAAACCGGTTCTGTTGGTTTCATGTTCGATCGCGTTGGCGAAATCACCTATGAGCTTGAAGCTGGTGACGCAGATACGTTGATGGACGCGGCGATTGAAGCCGGGGCTGAAGATTGTGAAACCCATGAAATGGGCCACACCATTATCTGTGCATTTGAAGATTTGGGCGACGTTTCAACTGCGCTTGAAAAAGCGCTGGGTGTGCCAAAATCGGTGAACCCGATTTGGAAACCACAAAACAATGTGCCGGTTGATGCTGAAAAAGGCGCAACCTTATTAAGGCTCATCGAAATTCTTGAAGAAGATGATGACGTTCAAAATGTGTATGCGAATTTTGAAATGTCAGACGAGGTGATGGCGCAACTTTCTGAGTAGCGCTGTTTAACTTGAGGAAAACCAAAATGTTGGGCAGAAGGCTCAAAACAGTGATGAACATGATCAAGCTGACGCGTGCTGAACGTGCGTTAACGCTTGGGATTTTCTTACTGTTTCAAGCGATGCTGCCCAGCTATGCCGGTGTGTTATCGACGTGGTCAGACGACGATCTATTGGTGATCTGTTCCGCGCACGGGCTGATCGAAATCGCCAACCCTAATCAACCTCAAAAGATAAATGGCGACGGTACAATGTGTATTGTCGCGCAATCAGCGGCGGCTGATTTAGGGTTCGGTGCAGACCTGCCCACCATCAATTTGCCTTTGCTGGGTGCCATGCCATTGGTGCCGATGCAGTTGCAAGACTATCGGCGCGGGGTAAGCTATACCCCCCAATCTCCAAGGGCACCGCCTCTTATTTCCTCGCAAATTTAAAATCAAAAAAATGATCTTGATGCGTCTGGCCGTAAGCTAACGCTTGAATTTATTAGGAAATAAAATGACTAAATCTATCTTTCAAACAGCACTTGCTGCTGCCACCTTTTCGGCAGCTCTTTCAACAGGCGCGGCATTTGCTCACGCAACATTGGAAACGCAAATTGCGCAGGCAGACAATTATTTCAAAGTTGTTTTGCGGGTGCGACACGGATGTGACGGCAAGGCCACCAATGATGTAATCATTGAATTGCCGCATGGCTTTTACGGCGCAAAACCAATGTCGCACCACGGCTTTGACATGAAAGTTGAGCATGGTGCATATGAGCAACCGATCACTTTGCATGGCAGAGAAAGCACAGAGGGCGTGCGCAAAGTCACATGGTCTGGCGGTGTTGTTGAAAACTGGGCCTATGACGAATTTGTGGTGTTTGGCCGCATTGGCAACGTTACGGCAGGCGATACGCTCTATTTCAAAACCACTCAGCTTTGTGGAGCTGAAGGAAAAGTGGCATGGAATGAAATTCCTGTTGAGGGAAAAGATCGTCCAAAACATCCAGCGCCTGGACTTAAGATCGTCGAAAACCCGAACGCTCATACCGGACATCACGGCATGGCCAAAATGGAAATGCATGGCATGGTGATGGCCGGCGATTTGCACATTGATAAAGCATGGACGCGGGCAACGCCAAATGGCGCTCCGGCCGGTGGCGCGTTCCTAACGATAACCAACAAAGGCGACAAAGCGGATCGGCTTATCGGTGCGTCATCTGAAGTTTCAAAAGTGGTTGAAGTTCACGAAATGAGCATCACTGACGGTGTGATGAAAATGGCGCAATTGGTTGATGGGTTGGTGATTGAACCCGGTGCAACAATTGAACTCAAGCCTGGCAGTTTTCACCTGATGTTGATTGGGCTGAACGATGCGATCCAGAAAGATCAAATGGTCAAAATCACGCTTGAATTTGAACAGGCAGGCAAGGTTGATGTGATGTTCCCTGCAGCACAAATGGGTGCGCCAAGCATGGACCATTCCAACCATTAATTGGCAAGGAAGCTTGCGTACAGAACAAGAACATGTTCAAAGAAGAGGTGCGGGCAACTGCACCTCTTTTTCATGGGCGCGGCAAATATGAGTAATTCTACAATACGAATTCTGGGCATTGATCCGGGCCTGCGCAATACTGGTTGGGGCATTCTCGACCAGACAGGAAACCGGCTCTCCTATGTGGCGTCCGGCGTTGTTAAGCCGCCGATCAAAGACGAATTACCGCAAAGACTGCTTGGGCTTTACGAGGGCATTAAAGAACTTATCGCGACCCATTCACCCGATGAAGCAGCAGTGGAAGAAACATTTGTGAATGCAGGGCCGCGTTCGGCGTTGTTGCTGGGCCAAGCCCGTGGCGTTTGCTTGATGACCCCTGCTTCATGCGGTTTGCGCGTTGGAGAATATTCGGCCAACAAGATCAAAAAATCAGTGGTTGGCGCCGGGCATGCGGATAAAAATCAGGTTCAATTGATGATCAATATATTGATGCCAACCGCGAAGTTTGAAAGCGCAGATGCTGCCGATGCGTTGGCCATCGCGATTACCCACGCGCATCACCGTAACTCTATTCAGCACAAGGCACAGGCATAGATATGATCGGAAAACTCAAAGGTTTGGTCGACGCGTTGGACGACGACAAAGTGCTGATTGATGTGAACGGTGTTTGTTATGTGTGCCATTGTTCCGGTCGCACATTGGGCAACTTGCCTTCAGTTGGCGAAGCGACAACGTTGTTTATCGAAACCTATGTCCGCGAAGACCAACTCAAGCTATTTGGCTTTGGCACGCAGCCCGAAAAACAATGGTTCTTATTGCTGATGACCGTGCAAGGCGTTGGGGCAAAAGTGGCCTTGGCAATTCTGTCGACCTTGTCGATTTCTGAAATTTCGAGTTCCATCGCGTTGCAGGATAAAGCCATGGTTGGCCGCGCGCCGGGGGTTGGCCCCAAAGTCGCGCAGCGCATCGTTAGCGAGCTGAAGGGTAAAGTCCCCGCAGGCGCTGCAATCGATCCGGGCGTACAAGGCTTGCAAGAAGCCATTGGCGAGGGTGTTGCGTCGAGCAATGTCGCAGACGCCGCATCGGCGCTGACCAATTTGGGATATTCACAAATGCAGGCCTCTTCTGTGTTGGCAAAAATTGTTGCAAAAGAAGGCGACGATGTTTCAACCGAAAAACTCATTCGCATGGGGCTGAAGGAGTTGAGTAGTTGAATAACGTTCTAAAATTTGATCCATCGAAAAAGCGTAAGCCGGAACCAGAGCAAGAGAAGCCGAAGCCGCAAAACCAAGCGATGATGTTTGTTTGGCGCAGTGCCGTTGTTGGCCCGATGGGCAGTGCTTTACTGTTGGTGGTGCTGTTCAGCTTTTCAGATATTTGGAACGCGATTACAAATCCGTTTGTTGGTGGCTATTGGCTTCAATTGGGCAAAGCGTTTGGCTTCGCAATGATTTTGGGCCTGTTTGCGACCGGATTCAGTCTGGCATTTCTTGCGCCATATGGTTTGTCGGTTGGTCGCGGCGCAATCCTATCCCAGTCAGATTTTGTGCGTCGGGCCGTGATGGCTGGCGGGGCATTTGGCTTTGTTGTCGTACTCGTTCTAAACGCACTGGTTGGGGCATTTGGGACAGGTCAAGGCGTCAATTATGCCTCGCCTGACTTTTATATAGGCCTTGGGGTCGGCACCATTACGGGTATGTTGATGGCGTTCCTTTGGGCGCATGTGTGTTGGTTGACCATACCCAAAACTACGCCCCAAACGACCAAGAACGACAATAGGTAATTTATGACGGATATCACCGACAGCACCGCAGACCGGGATGGCGAGGTTGATGTCAGCCTGCGCCCGTCATTGTTCAATGATTTTGTGGGGCAAGAAAAAGCACGCGACAACTTGCAGGTTTTCATCGACGCGGCGAAAAAACGTGGTTCGGCGCTGGACCATGTTTTGTTCGTTGGGCCGCCGGGTTTAGGCAAAACCACGTTGGCGCAAATTGTGGCCAAGGAACTTGGTGTTGGCTTTCGCGCAACATCTGGTCCCGTGATCACAAAGGCCGGTGATTTGGCCGCGTTGCTCACCAACTTGGAAGAACGCGATGTGCTGTTCATTGATGAAATTCATCGTCTCAACCCACAAGTTGAAGAAGTGCTTTACCCAGCGATGGAAGATTTTCAGCTCGATCTGATCATCGGTGAAGGGCCTGCCGCGCGTTCCGTGCGGATTGATTTGGCCAAGTTCACCTTGGTCGCTGCGACCACGCGCGCCGGGCTGTTGACCACACCGCTTAGGGATCGGTTTGGCATTCCTGTGCGGCTGCAATTCTACACCCCAGAAGAATTGGTGAAAATTGTTCAACGCGGCGCACGTTTGATGGGCGTAGGCATGACTGAAGACGGTGCGATGGAAATTGCGCGTCGGTCTCGGGGTACACCACGTATCGCAGGGCGCTTGTTGCGTCGGGTTGCGGACTTTGCTCAGGTCGACGATGTGGAGCAAATCAACGCTGCAGTTGCGGACAAGGCCCTTGGTCGCTTGGACGTGGATAAAAAAGGTCTGGATCAGGTCGATCGGCGCTATTTGGGCACCATTGCCACCAATTATAGCGGTGGCCCTGTCGGCATTGAAACGATTGCTGCCGCGCTTTCTGAACCGCGCGATGCGGTTGAAGAAATTATTGAGCCGTACCTCATTCAGCAGGGATTTATCCAACGCACACCGCGCGGCCGTATGTTAACGGCAATGGCGTTTCAGCATATGGGTATGGGTGTTCCCCAAGGCTTTTTAGGCGTACAAGCTAGCTTGTTTGAAGAAGAGCAGGGCGACGATGAGTAATCTTACGTTTGACGAAGGCAATCTGCGAGTCAATGTGCGCTGCGCGGCGATCATTCGGCATGAAGGCCATGTGTTGGTGTGCCGGGAGAACGATGATGATTTCGTGTGTTTGCCGGGCGGCCGGGTGCAACGGGGGGAAAGCTCTTTGCAGGCTCTCCATCGTGAGATGGATGAAGAGCTAAACGCGAAAGCTGAAAATCCCCAACTCCGATATATCATTGAAAACTTCTTCTGGCGCTATGGCAAAAAATACCACGAGTTTGGCTTCTATTATGAAGTTGAACCCCCGGCGCACATCCCATTCAAATTTGGTGAAGTCTGCGCAACGGGCGAAGATGACGGCACATTGTTGAACTTTGAGTGGGCACCGTTCAGCCCCGAAGGTTTGGCATATGTAAACCTTCACCCCCACTCAATGCGCACTCGATTGGTCGATTTGCCAAATGGATTTTTGCACCAAACGGTTGTTGATCCGGACTATTGAGCAATGGGCATTGATTTAACATTTAAATCTGTGGGCGCTGTTTTCAATGTCCGCGCGGCGGGCATTATCAAGCATAAAGGCTACATGCTTTGTGCGACCGAAGAAGAGTTGAATTATGTGTACATTCCCGGCGGACGTGTAAAGCGGGGCGAGGATAGTGGACGGGCATTTGCGCGGGAAATGCGCGAAGAATTGGATATTGACGTTGAAGCGAAAAGTCCGCTGATTATCACCGAGAGCTTTTACGATGGATCCGATGTTCGGTATCATGAGTTTACATTCTACTATGTGATCGACAAGCCTGAAAGTCTTGCTTTTGCGCCGGGCGAAATCTGCCATGTACACCAAGAAGAAGATAAAGAGGTTGCCCATCGCTGGGTTCGCGCAACAGCGGATGGACTGATCAAGGCTCAGGTTGAGCCGCAACAATTACACGCTCATTTCATTGATCTACCAAAGTGCCCAATTCATGTTACGATTGTTGAATAATGGATATGTTTTGGGAGGACATGATGAAGAGACTATTTTTGACATTGGCGATTTTGGCAGGGCTCGTTCCCGGCGTGGCGTCGGCGCAGGACATGTCTGGGGTGCCAGATGTGTCGATGTTCAAGATGATGGTGGATGCGAACAAGCAAGCGGGCTGGGTGGCGTTTCGCGAATATGATGGCCAGCAGTTGATTTATTTCACAGCCCTTGTGACCTCACGTTGCCGGCTCAAGGAAATTCGTTATTCAGTGAATTCAGATGCATTGGACCAGCAATTTGCGTTGGCACCTTGTATTCCAGATGCGCCGTTTTCAATTCCAAGCGATGCGGGACTTGAAGCTATCGCGATTAGTTTACCCTCGCAAACCGCAAAAACAGTATCTGTTCAGGTTGTGTTTAAGGATGATGTGGAAACAGAAATGATGACATATCGCCCCTGCGTTGGCGTGGGTGACGGCACATGCGCAAAGGCAGTGAATTAGTTTGAATAACCAACAATACCCATTTGGCGGTGAAGTCACCAATGATGGTGCGCACCTTTTTCCGGTGCGTATCTATTATGAAGACACCGACTTTTCAGGCAATGTTTATCATGCAGCCTATTTGAAATTCTTTGAACGTGCCCGAACTGAGTTTTTGCGCGCACATGGCGTGCATCATCAACAATTGTTTGAAACTGAGGGGATCGCTTTTGCGGTGCGTTCTTTGAATATTGAATATTTACGCGCTGCCCATATTGACGATCTTTTGGAGGTCACGACCTCTGTGGTTGAGATGAAGGGCACCAGAATGAAGCTTATGCAAATTTTGCGGCGCGATGGGAATATCATCACACAGGCCGAAGTGAGCGCTGTAGCGATCAATGCGAAGGGTCGTCCAACGCGATTGCCGCAGAACTTGCGCACTGCGTTGGGTGGCCAATAGGTCTTGGCAGCGCTTTTTGTTCATCTTAAATTCAGCAACGCTTTATTAACCATAAAATTACCGGATCAGCCTAAGGGTCGCATATTGGGATTTTGTAGGTGCGATAGGCACTTGCGCTCTTAAATTTGACAAATTTGAGGGTCATGCAAATCAGGTCGACCGGTAGAACGGCAAAATAACGCCCAAGACTGGCGTTTAAGGGGAAGATAAATGGAAGTAGAACTCGCCACCTCGGCTGCGGAAATAGACTTTTCGCTCTTCGCTTTATTCTGGGCTGCGGACTGGGTTGTTAAACTGGTGATGATCGGCTTGCTGGTCGCTTCGGTTTGGAGTTGGGGCATTATTGTCGACAAGAGTCTGCTTTATAATCGCACGCGTCGGGAAATGAACCGGTTTGAAAAGAATTTCTGGTCTGGCCAATCGCTTGAAGAGCTATATCAACAGCTCAGCGATACCGACACAAAGGGCATGGCCTCGATCTTTGTTGCAGCGATGAAGGAATGGAAGCGCAGCCACGAGCAGGGCGCATCTTCCTATCTCGGCGTGCAGCAGCGTTTGGATAAGGTGCTTGATCTTACAATTGGGCGGGAAAGCGATAAATTAGAAGCGCGTCTTACATTCCTTGCAACGGTTGGATCGGCCTCGCCCTTTATCGGCCTATTCGGCACGGTGTGGGGCATTATGAATTCGTTCCAGTCAATTGCGGTTTCAAAAAGCACAAATTTGGCGGTCGTTGCACCCGGTATCGCGGAGGCATTGTTTGCCACGGCGCTTGGCCTGTTGGCAGCGATCCCAGCGGTTATTGCGTACAATAAATTGTCGAGCGATGCGAACAAACTCAATGGACGACTTGAAGGCTTTGCGGATGAGTTCTCAGCCATTTTGACCCGTCAGCTTGAAAGCCGAGGCCAGTAATGGGCATGAGCGCAAATCGCGGGTCACGCGGTGGTCGGCGTGGCGGACGGCGCGGCAAAAGCCAGCCCATGAGTGAGATCAACGTGACCCCTTTGGTGGATGTGATGTTGGTGTTGCTGATTGTGTTTATGGTGGCAGCCCCCTTGCTCACCGTTGGCGTGCCGATTGATTTGCCGCAGAGCGCAGCGAAATCCCTAAACACCGACAGCAAACCTATAACCGTGTCAGTTACGTCCACGGGCGAGGTTTATGTTTTGGAAGAGCGGATCGAGGCCGTTGACCTGATCGCGACGATTGAACAACTTGCAGCCAATGGCACCGACGAGCGCATTTACGTGCGTGGCGATACGGTGGCTGACTATGGCAGCGTGATGAAAATTATGGGTCAATTGTCAGGTGCTGGATACACCAAAATTGGTTTGATTACCGAGCAGGAGCAAGGGCAGTAGCCACATGCGGATCGGTTTAGGCGTTTCATTGGTATCACACGCGGCTCTGTTGGCTGTCGGGCTTATGTCGCTCGGCGGGGCGGAGAAGTTTGACCCAACTGAAATTGAAGCGATCCCGATTGAACTTGTGCCTATTGAAAGCGTGTCGAATATTCGTTTTGGGTCGTTGGACAGCAATGTCATTGAAACTGAAACGCCTTCTGCGGTTGATAGTGAAGTCGAAGCACAAATTGCTGAGCCGACCGGCAACACCGAAGAAAATCAGGCTAAACCTGAGGACACAGAAATAGTAACCCCTGCGCCAACACAAGAAAGTGCGCCGGAGCCTGTTCCTGAACCAGACCCTATTCCAGTTGAACGTGTGCCAGAGCCGCCTCAACCCGAACCAACGCCAGAGCCTGAACCCGTGGTTGAGCCGACACCTCCGGCGCCTGAACCAGAGCCTGTAGTTGAGCCAACACCGGAGCCCGTTCAGCCAACGGCAGAACCTGTTGAGCCGGTTGTCGCGACGCAGGATGTAAACGCTGAGCCAGAGGTGCAAGCGCCAAAACCACCTGCGACCAATACTGCGGTTGAAAAAGCGAGGGTTGCTTATGCTGAAAGTGTGAAAAAGCAGGCGGCAAAAAGAGCGTCTGAAGAGGCGAAAAAAGCGGACAAGATTTCTGATATTATCAATAAAGAAGACACGCGTGGCGCAACCACTGGCAGCGGTGGCAAAAAGACAGCGGGTAAAACTACCGGCACCGCAGCACGGCTAACCCAGTCTGAAAAAGCAGCGCTCGCCGCACAAATGCGTAAATGTTGGAACCCGCCAATTTCTGCTTTAGAAATGGATGGATTGACGGTGCGTTTGCTGGTTGATTTGAACCGGGACGGTTCGGTTGGCGGCACACCGCAAGTGTTGGATATATCTATTCGCGGCAAAGTTGGTGAAGCAACTGCTGGCGCTGCGCAGCGCGCTGTACGTCGCTGTGGACCTTACACGTTGGCATCTGGAAAATATGAAGATTGGCGGCAAGTGGATGTTACATTTGACCCAAGAGACCTTCGCTAGAAATACCAGAATAGTACTGGCCCGATGTTGGGCTTGCGCAAATTTAAACTTCGATGGATAGTCCTTCAATAAAGGAAAGTACCATGATTGAGATAACACGCCGTCAGGCGCTAAAATTTGGAACTGCGGGTCTTGGACTGGCAGCATTCAGCTCACCGGCAAGTGCCTTGGTGAAAATCGTTGTATCGGGCGGTGATTTTGAGCCGATGCCGATTGGCATTCCAACATTTTCGTCGTCTGATCCGCAATTGGCGGCCGAAATCACTTCGATCGTGGTTGCCGATTTAAAGCGCTCCGGCCTTTTCGCTCCACTCCCAGCCACCAGTATGCCCGTGCAAGCAGGCGATGTGGGCGCAAACCCAGATTTTGGCAATTGGCGTAATGCAAAAGCAGACGCGTTGGTTATGGGCAGCGTTAATGAGGTCGGTGGTCAAATACAGGCCGATGTGCGTTTGTGGGACGTTGTTGAAGGCACCCAGGCATTTGGTGAGAGCTTTTCGGCAGACCGCCAAAATATCCGGCGCGTGGCGCACATTGTGGCGGATGCGATTTATGAAAAACTATCCGGTGAAGCCGGGTATTTTGATACCAGCATCGTTTATGTTGCGGAAAGTGGGCCGAAGGCCAACCGAACCAAACGGCTGGCAATTATGGATCAAGATGGGGCGAACGTTCAGTACCTCACACGGGGGGATTCAATTGTTTTGACCCCGCGTTACTCGCCCCAGGGTAATTTGCTGTCCTACATGAATTTCGCGGGCGATGTGCCTCAAATTTATTTGCTTGATCTTTCGACGGGCAAACAACAGCGTGTGGCGGATTTTGGCAAAATGACATTGTCGCCGCGCTTTTCGCCAGATGGTCAAAATATTGCCTTCAGTGTGACATCAGGGGCGAACACCAATATTTACTCGATGAATTTGCAAGCCCGTCAACCTTCGGCGTTGACCAGTGGCGCGGCGATTGACACCGGACCAACATTTTCACCAGACGGTGCGCGGATTGCATTTGAATCTGATAGAGGTGGTTCCCAGCAAATTTACGTGATGAGCGCAGGCGGGGGCGGTGCCCAACGTATTAGCTTTGGCGATGGGCGTTATTCAACCCCAGTTTGGTCGCCAAAAGGGGATCTGATTGCCTTTACGAAGCAAAGTGAAGGCCAATTCCATATCGGGACTATTCGTCCTGACGGTTCTGGAGAACGAATTCTTTCTTCAAGCAACCTGATGGAAGGGCCAACTTGGGCCCCGAACGGTCGGGTCCTCATGTTCTTTAAAGATCCGGGTGGTGATAGCGGTCCGCAACTTTACACAATTGATGTGTGGGGCCGTAACGAACAGCGCATCCCAACGGAAACGTTTGCCTCTGATCCAACATGGTCGCCTTTATTGCGTTAATTGAGGAGACCATGTGCTCCAATTTGGATTTGAAACCGACCGTTTAAACGCAATTGACGTGGCGCTGATTGTTGATCAGCCTGCGCTGGCGGATGAGTTTTACGCACAATTGCCGCTGCTTTTGACGCGGAATGTATTGAAGACATTGCCACCGCATTTTTCAAAAGATGTCGACTTAGCGGGTGCTGAAAAATGGACGGCGGATCGGTTGGCTGAAGGCGAATTGCTGGCGCTGCGAGACAAACAAACCGCAAAAACTGTGGGGCTGTTGTTCCTGTTCGTATTGCCGTTGGACAATAGCAAGTTTGATTTGCGGATTGGCTATTTGTTCAATCAAAATGTTTGGGGGCAGGGTCTTGCTTCTGAGTTGATCAAGGGCTTTGTCGAACATTGCCGTTCTATGGCCCAAATTTCATCAATTGCAGGTGGTGTTGAAACTGACAATATTGCGTCGGCGCGGGTTTTGGAAAAAGCCGGGTTCACATCGGATGAAGCTCAATCTAGCCCCGATGTCGCGCATTATCATTTGGAATTCTAAGGCTTATTCCACGGTATGGTTTTTGTGCGTACTTGATCCAAGGCTTGCCCGGTCCTAGCTTTGTTGACGCATTTAAAAGCGTCAACATATGCACGAAGGATTGTAAGCATGCCGCAGGTCGTGAAGTTTGAGCATTTCTTAGAAAGCTTAAAGCCAAGCCCTAAAATGCCGATGGTGTTTTTGGGTCATGGAAACCCGATTTATGCCATAACTGATAATAGATTTGCCAAGAACTGGCGCACGTTGGGTGATCTCTTACCGCGACCGCAAGCCATTTTGTGCATCTCGGCCCATTGGGAAACCAACGGGACAACATTGGTGCATGTGGGAAAGCAACCCAAAACCATCCATGATTTTTATGGTTTCCCGCAGGCATTGTTCGATGTTGAATATCCTGCGATTGGCGCGCCGGATACCGCAAGAGAAGTTGCTCGATTGCTGAAGGATCACAATAGTCATGAAACGGAAGAATGGGGATTGGATCATGGTGCATGGGCAGTTCTTAGAAGCTTGTTTCCAAATGCGGACGTGCCCGTGTTCCAGCTGTCGATTGATATGTCATTACCCCTGCAGAGCCAGTATGAATTGGCCAGCAATCTTGCCCAGTTGCGCGAAAAAGGCGTGTTGATTATCGGCAGCGGCAATGTGGTGCATAATTTAAGGAAAATCCCAAGGGACGGCCAAGTGCAAGATTGGGCACAAGAATTCGATCAGTTGGTTGAAACGCAACTGGTTGATGGTGATCATGCGCCATTATTTGACATGTCGGATAAACAAAGCCTGTTCCAAATGGCGCACCCAACATGGGAGCATTATTCGCCCATGTTATACATTGCGGCAAATGCAAAAGCGGATGATCAGCTAACCTTCTTTAATGAAGAATTGGATTTGGGCGCTCTTTCGATGCGGTCTTTTGTGTACTTTTAGCCTCAATTGTACCGGAATGTTTTGATTGTTGTCACAATCTAGCCTGATTAAGTGGTCATTAACCTTCTTTGGGAACCCGGTTTTAAGATAACGGGGCGTAAATAGTTATAATTAAATTGTCCTTATTTTGGAGCTATTCAACATGCAGTTGAGTCATAAAATCGTCAGCCTTATGAAAGGCGTATTGATTGTTGCACTTGTTGCCGTTGTAGCGGCTTGTGCGCGCACACCAAATGGTGGTGTTGGCAATCTTGGTCCTGGTCAAGCCGCGCCGGGCACACAGCAGGAATTTTTGGTCACCGTTGGCGACCGGGTATTTTTTACAACCGACAGTTCAGTTCTTACGAGCGAAGCTAAGGTTACATTGGATAAGCAAGCAACGTGGCTTGGACGCTATTCACAATATCGCGTTCAAATTGAAGGCCATGCCGACGAACGCGGTACACGCGAATACAATATTGCGTTGGGCGCACGTCGTGGTTCAGCCGTTGTGAACTATCTTGTTAGTCGCGGTGTGAGTTCGAACCGCATCTCAACTAAATCGTTTGGTAAAGAACGTCCAGTTGCCGTGTGTAACGACATTTCTTGTTGGTCGCAGAACCGACGTGCTGTCACCGTTTTGGTGCCGTAACCACATAAAATCCTCTGCTGGAGGCGGACGCCGGGTTTTCGCTTTGCGAGCCCGGCGTTTTTTTGTCGTAATTTTGTTTTACCTGAGGCGGGAAACAGCTTTACAAAGGGTTGGGCCTTTAAACCAATTGAGTGAGGAGTGGCCATGATGAAACAAATTAAAGCACGCCGCTTAGGATTATTGCTGGGTGCTGCGGCATTTAGCACATTGCTGAGCGTTTCGGCGTTTGCTGGCAAATCTGATCCAACAAGCATGAACGCGCGGATTGAATTGTTGAATAGCCAAGCGAATGACCTAAGCCAGAATATTTTTCAGCTGCAACAAGGTTTGAACAATAATCTTGCAGAGCAAGCACCTGTGCCGCGCATTCGCATTGGCCAGAGCAGCCGACAAGTCGGTGAAATTAATGTGCGGCTCGATCAGCTTGAGAACCAGATGCGGGTGCTCAACGGACAAGTTGAAGGTTTGCAATTTCAGTTAACCCAGATGCAAACGCTTTTGGAGCGCATGCAGGAAGATTATGAGTTCCGTTTTCAGGATTTGGAAGGCGGCTCGTCGGGAAAAACTAGTGCGGCACCTCGACCAGGCAGCGTGACGCCGTCTGAGAGGCTGCCGCAGGAACAAAATCAGACCCAAAATGAAACTTTGCAATCCACTGTAAACACACTTGGCACCATCACACTTGAAGAGGGCGGTCAGCCGCTTGATTTAAGCTTTGGTTCTGGCGGCGTGATTAGCGATGCTGATGCAGATGCGCAATATGAAGCTGGATATGAAGCTATTGTGCGCGGGGATTATCAATTTGCCCGTGACCAGTTTTCCCAGTTTGTTGCGCTTTACCCCACGCATCGGCAAACGTCAGACGCCTATCATTGGCTAGGGGAATCGTTGATGCAGCAAGGTGAGTTTGAAGAAGCTGCAGAGGTGTTTTTGAACGGCTTTGAAAACTATCCCAATTCAACTAGAGCGCCGGATATGGCGATGAAGTTGGGGATTGTACTTTCGCGTTCAGGCGAGAGGGAAACGGCTTGTCGCACATTTATTGAAGTGTTGCGCAAATTTCCAGACCAACCTGCCTCCTTTAAAACGCGGGTGAAAAAGGAACAAAGACAGGCGCAATGTTAAAAGGTGCGCTTGCAGATTTGAGCTTGGATGATCCGGATCGGTTAAATCTGCTTTTTGCCCCGATGGGTGATGTTGACCATTTCGCGTTGGCGGTATCCGGCGGGGTTGATAGTTTGGCCTTAATGGTGTTGGCGGCGAAGTGGCGCACGCAGCAATCATCCCCGGTGGAAATCACGGTGTTCACCGTTGACCATGGTTTGCGCCCTGAAGCGAAACAAGAAACGCAGTTTGTTGCCAATACTGCGCGGGCGCTGGGGCTTGAAGTTCAGATTTTAACGGGCACGATTGAAGCTCCCGAAAGCGGTTTGCAGGTTAAAGCGCGCGCCTTGCGATATGGCTTGATCGGCGAAGCGATGGATAGGCTTGGCATTTCCACCTTGCTTACGGGGCATCACCTTGACGACCAGACCGAAACGGTTTTGATGCGTTTGGCGCGAGGAAGCGGCGTAACAGGGTTAGGCGGCATGTCGAGGCAAAGTGTGCGCGATGATATGTTTTTATTTCGCCCGTTTTTGGACGTGACACGTGAACAGCTAGAACGGGTTGTTGCGAGACAAGAATATCTGCCGGTGAATGACCCTTCCAATGAAAGCCGTGATTTTGAGCGGGTGCGGTGGCGTCAATTTATGCCCCAGCTTCATGACGCTGGCCTAACGAATGATATGGTTGGGCTGTCGGCGCAACGCCTGCGCCGAGCCGACGATGCGTTGCGGCAATGGGCAGAACAAGAATATGAAGAAGCCTTTGCAATCGATCCGTTTGGCTGTGTCTATTTTGACATAAAAGCCCTGATGAAACAGCCCGTTGAACTTGGTGTTCGCTTGCTGGCACGGGCCTTGGATGATGCAGGTGGGGTTAGTCAAACCGCAAGTTTGGCGCAGCTTGAAGCCTTGCATGATCACTTCACATCGGGCCATTACGCTTTTAAGGGTCTTACCCTTGGCGGCTGTGGCATTAAGGTCAACCAGAATATTGGGCAAATTTTTCGCGAAGCTGGTCGCCTACAAGGTAAGCCGATTATGTTGGATGCAGGCCAGTCCGCGAAGTGGGACAATAGGTTCCAAATTATTGTCGCGCCAGACGTTCGATCGCCAATTCGTGTTTCGCCAGCGACCGAAATTACGCGTAACTTACTTGAGAATATGTTGCCAGACCTACCATTTGTTCCCATTGAAGCTGTGCGTGCTGCACCGATGGTGTCATCACCCGAGCAGATTATGGCAATTGGGGAACACATTTTGGCTGAAGGTGTTGATGTTTTTCGAACATTTGGTCCAAATGCGCTGAACTAACGTTAATAAGTAATAGGTTAGATTTAAATCTGGAATTTGATACGAAACTTTAGCAATCTGCGGCGAAACAGCTCTTGAAACAACGGGCGTTGATCCCTACATTTGCTACAACTTTTTTAATGACGAGCTTCGCGCACGCGCGGGGTGCAAATCCAAGGCAGGATTAATGAACGGCAATTTTAGAAACTTCGCCATTTGGATCGTGATTTTGGTCCTATTGCTGGGCCTATTTCAGGTTTTCAACAGCTCGACACAATCTGCGAGCGTGGCTAAACGCACATATTCGGAATTTGTTGCTGATGTAGACGCGGGCAACGTGAGTAGCGTTGTGATCACCAATAATGTGTTGCGTGGCACGTATCAGAACAGCGGTACATTTGAGACCAACATTCCTGATGGCGTCGACATTGTTTCGCGACTTGAAGCGCGTGGCGTCGAAATTGAATCGCGTGAACCAGAATCAAGCCCATTCTGGACAATCCTATTGTCCTCATGGCTTCCGTTCATCGTCATCATTGGCGTGTGGTTCTTCTTTATTCGCCAAATGCAAGGCGGCGGCAAAGGTGGTGCGATGGGCTTCGGCAAATCGCGCGCTAAGCTGTTGACCGAGTCCCAAGGTAAAATTACTTTTGAGGATGTTGCTGGCGTTGACGAAGCGAAGCAGGATTTGGAAGAGATTGTGGATTACTTGCGTGATCCTGGTAAATTCCAACGTTTGGGCGGTAAAATTCCGCGCGGTGTTTTGTTGGTGGGCCCTCCGGGTACGGGTAAAACCTTGCTCGCACGTTCTGTTGCAGGTGAAGCGAACGTTCCATTTTTCACCATCTCGGGTTCTGACTTTGTTGAAATGTTCGTTGGCGTGGGCGCAAGCCGCGTACGCGACATGTTCGAACAAGCCAAGAAAAACGCGCCATGTATCATCTTTATCGACGAGATTGATGCTGTTGGCCGTTCTCGTGGTGCAGGCATGGGCGGGGGCAATGATGAGCGTGAGCAAACATTGAACCAGTTGCTTGTTGAGATGGATGGCTTTGAAGAAAATGAAAGCATTATCCTGATCGCAGCGACCAACCGTCCAGATGTTTTGGATTCAGCGCTATTGCGTCCAGGTCGTTTTGACCGTCAAGTGGTTGTGCCAAACCCAGATGTTGGTGGCCGTGAGAAAATTCTAAAAGTACACGTTCGTAAAGTGCCATTGGCGCCAGACGTGGACTTGAAAGTTGTCGCACGCGGAACCCCAGGTTTCTCGGGTGCGGAACTCATGAACTTGGTGAACGAATCTGCATTGTTGGCAGCACGTCGCAATAAACGATTTGTGACGATGTCTGAATTTGAAGACGCCAAAGATAAACTCATGATGGGTGCTGAACGTCGCACGATGGCAATGAAGGAAGATGAAAAGAAAAACACGGCCTATCACGAAGCTGGCCATGCTTTGATTTCGCTTCTTATGCCTAAAATATTGGACCCAATTCACAAAGCGACCATTATCCCGCGCGGTAGAGCATTGGGTATGGTGGTTAGTCTGCCCGAGTCGGATCAATATTCGTTTTCTCGAGAAAAGGCCTTGGCCCAATTGGTGATGGCATTTGGTGGGCGCGAAGCTGAAATTTATAAGTTTGGACCAGAGAAAGTTACCTCAGGTGCAGCTGGTGATATTCAGGGTGCAACCAAGTTGGCGACATCGATGGTCACCGAATGGGGCATGAGCGAAAAACTTGGCCGTGTGCTTTTGAAATCTAGTCAAAACGGTTTTTATGGTCAGTCAAACTCTGAGATTTCGGATGATACGGCCCGTTTGATTGACGAAGAAGTTCGTAGCTTGATCGAAGATGCTGAAACCACAGCCCGAAACATGATCAAAGACAACAAAGATCTGTTTGAAAATATAGCGACGTCATTGTTGGAATTTGAAACCTTAACGGGCGACGAATTGCGTGCGTTGATGGATGGCAAGCGTCCAACACGTAAAGACGATGATGATGAAGACAAGCCAAAGGCATCTGCGGTGCCTAAGGCCGGTAAACCTTCGACGAAAAAGAAGGACGATGGCTTGGCTGGCGGCGACGCAGCGCCACAACCTGAAGGCTAAGTCTTTCTGATTTTTCGTTCACGAATTAAAGGCCGTCCATCTGGGCGGCCTTTTTTGTGGGTGAGTTTCAAAGAGGAGCGCTAGGTTCACTTGGCTTTTTGCGTAGGGTTGGATCATACTGACATTGTGCGCAGAAATGGAATTCATTTCTTATGTTGAAACTTGACCACATCACAGTAATTGCCCCTACGCTTGGCGAAGGGGTTGCCCATGTCCGGCAATGCCTTGATCTTGATGTGCCTTTTGGCACTTCTCACCCATATATGGGCACGCACAATCATCGTCTTCAGCTGGGAGATAGCGTCTATTTGGAAATTGTCGCGCTCGACCCAGACGGTGCAGCCCCCAGTCGGTCGCGATGGTTTGGTTTGGACAATCAGAAAAGAGTGAGATCGGATTGGGAGGACGGGCGACGTTTGCGCGGATGGGTTGCAAGCACGGTTGATATCGCTGCCGAAATCGAATGGCATCAGGATATGTTCGGCGAAAATGTGCCCTTGCCGCCAACCGATCCGAGTTTTGCATTCTCTATCCCCGTGGATGGTTCCTTGCCGCTAGACGGTGCAGCGCCTTCACTTATTGACCATAGGGATGACCCTACTTCGATGGCAGACATCCCTGACCTTGGCTGTCGGCTTAAGTCGCTTACCCTAGAACACCCAGATCCTGCTGCAATTGAAAAACTATATCTCGATCTTCAAATCGATCGTCCACCTCACGTCGTAAGCGGGCCGCAAATCCGGTTTTTAGCGGATATTGAGACACCGAACGGGGTGAGGAAGCTGACTTAGGGTTTGCGATGCAAAGCCAAAGCACACGGCAAAGCTTCCCCTTTTTAGGTCCAGAACTTGAAAAGGTCTTCTAGACTTTCGCGATCCTTCAATATGGCAAATTCTTCACCGTCATTGCGGTAGCTGATAATTTTTGGCATTTGCCGACTATTGTAGCGGGACCACATGCTCAATGTGTAAGCGCCGACATCCTTTATCACCAACTTGTCGCCCGCATTGATTTCAGGCAATGCGATATTTTGGGCGATGATGTCGCCAGCAAAACAAAGTGGACCGGCAACATTGTAGGGATTGGAGGCGACACGCTGCTTGAGGGTGCCATCTGGTTCTAAGACAGCAATGTCGTGATGCCAGTCATCGGGCCGATAGCATTTGCGCAAAAACATATCAGCGCCCAAATGGATCATCGCGGTATTGATGTCCGGGTCATTTTTGACATATTCTACATCGGAAATTGCCCAAGCGGCATTTGCGTTTATGTGCCTGCCGAACTCGGTAACCAGCCTCAAACCGTTGTCCAAGAGTGGTTTGAACAGTGCCAAGGCGCGATCTGTATACTCCTTGATATCTGGTGCAGGCTGATCATCCTTGTACGTAACGGGTAGGCCGCCGCCCATATCCAAAACGTCAATGCGTCGCACTGAGTTTGTGTTGCTCAATACGGCGTTGATCTGGTTGATCAAAGTGACAACATTTTTGATCCCGTTCAAGAGCATGTTCAGGTTACAGCCTTGGGAACCAACATGTATGTGAATGGAATTGAGCCAAGAATATTGGACATAGGCCGCGATAATCTGATCACTATAGGCATTCATTGGCACGCCGAACTTGGAGTAATCTCCTGCAACACTTGTTGAGGCAATTGTGCCGGTGCCGACCTGGGGATTAACCCGCAGTCCGATTGAACATTGTGTGCCGCCCAACTGGTTGACGAGCGTGTTGATACGTTCCAGTTCAGCAAATGAATCCGCATTAATATGGCAACCCAACTGTAGTGCGAACTGTAATTCTTCGAGCGTTTTACACGGCGAATCAAAGATGATTTTGCACGGTGGACAACCGGCTTTTTGCGCCAAATAAAGTTCAGGCAGCGTGGCGACTTCTAGCCCTGCACCTTTTTTCACAACCGCTTCAAGAATTTTGCCAAGTGGGTTTGCCTTTACCGCCATCGCATGGATGGTTTGAGGGGGAAACAGTAAATTCAACTCCTCAATCCGAGCATCGATTATATCAAGATCGAAAAACACCGCTGCAGTATCGTCTGCGTTTAATAGGCCCGGTTTGGCGAGGGCTTTTTGATAAATGCTGGTAATAAAGGCATCACTTATGCGTAGATCAGTGTTTGACGGCATCATTTTTGTTCCAGTTTAGGGACCGTTTTTCAGCGTATCGGGGTGCGCATGTTCCAACAAGCTTACAAATTGTATGGAGTGCGCTATGTTGTTTTTACGCGTTTTTTGAAATGGAGCCATCTCATGCCAGCCTTTGAAATTTTGGTTGCGTTTTTAATCACCACAGCAATGTTCGCCTATATGCCCGGACCATCGATGATCTATGTTTCTGCGCAAACATTAGCGCGAGGGCGCAAGGCCGGTCTGATGGCGTCGTTAGGGGTTCATTTGGGTGGATATTTCCATGTTGGCGCAGCCGCGTTTGGTTTGGCAGCTCTGTTGGCCCTTATCCCACAAGCTTACTTTTTGATCAAAGTGGTTGGCGCACTATATCTCATATTTCTTGGCATTATGATGATTTTAAAGCGCAAGGAGCAAGGACCGGAAACTTCTGGTGATCAGAAAGATGCGACAAAGGCATTTTTTGAAAGTGCCATCGTTGAAGTGTTGAACCCAAAAACGGCGATTTTTTTCGTCGCCTTTTTACCCCAATTTGTCGACCTATCCACCGCTTGGCCAGTTTGGTTGCAAATGGCGGTGTTGGGCACAATTGTAAACTTGATGTTCTCTTCTGGTGATCTGTTTTGCGTTGTGTTTGCAAGTTTGATGATTAAGAAACTGCGGCGATCAAACATGGGGGCAAGGTGGGCAAAAATGGTTGGCGGTTCATTTCTGATTTTGTTGGGCGGCAAATTGGCGCTTGATCGGTAATCGCTTAACGGTATTTTGAAGTGGTATTAAACTAGACCTTCATTTCGTCACGAGTTTGGTATATTTCAGCTGGATAATTAGTGTTAGGGCAGCTTTTGATTGTCTTTATCAGGCAAATCGACGACTGGTTTTGGGAACGACAATGGTAAAAAAATATTTTGGTACTGATGGCATACGTGGTTTGGCGAACGGTAGAAAGCTGACCTCCGAACTTGCCCTTAAAGTGGGTCAAGCGGCGGGATTGGTTTTTCAGCGTGGAGAACACCGTCATCGTGTTGTTATTGGTAAGGATACGCGTCGTTCTGGTTATATGATTGAATATGCCCTGACCGCTGGATTTAATGCCGTTGGCATGGACGTGTTTTTGCTTGGGCCGATCCCGACACCTGCTGTTGCCATGCTTACGCGGTCGCTGCGTGCTGATTTAGGTGTTATGATTTCTGCCTCTCACAATCCTTATGATGACAATGGCATAAAACTGTTTCAGCCTGATGGATTTAAGCTTGATGATGAAATGGAACAAAAAATCGAACAACTTCTGGCGAGCGATCTTGGTGAAGAAGTTGTTCGAGGCCGCCAAATTGGCCGTGCGCATAGAATTGAAGAAGCGCGTGGGCGATATTCAGAATACGCGAAACGGACATTGCCGCGCTTTACAGAGTTTTCTGGTTTGAGAATTGTAGTGGACTGTGCCAATGGCGCTGCCTACAAAACGGCGCCCGAAGTTTTGTGGGAACTTGGTGCGGATGTTATCACAATTGGCGTGAACCCCGATGGCTTCAACATCAATAAGGGCTGTGGATCGACGGCGCCTGAACTCTTGCAAGAAAAAGTGCGCGAAACGCGTGCGGATATTGGGATTGCGTTGGACGGTGATGCTGACCGGGTGGTGATTGTCGATGAAAAAGGCGAAATTGTTGACGGTGATCAGTTGATGGCAGCTTTGGCTATGTTCTGGCAAGAGCAGGAAAAACTCACCGGCGGTGGCGTTGTTGCCACAGTGATGTCCAATTTGGGGCTTGAGCGTTATCTCAACAGTCGCGATCTGACGCTTGAGCGCACGAAAGTTGGCGACCGTTATGTTCTTGAACGGATGCGCGCTGGCGGCTTTAATGTGGGTGGAGAACAGTCCGGCCATATTATTCTATCTGATCACACTACAACAGGTGATGGTTTGGTTTCTGCATTGCAGATTATGGCGCTTGTTCAATCTAAGGGTAAGCCGGTTTCTGAAGTATGCCGGTTGTTTGAAACCGTGCCTCAGCTTTTAACCAATGTTCGTTATGAAAGCGGAGCGCCGTTGGAAGATGAGCAGGTGAAAAAAGCGATCGCCGCTGGCAAAGAAAAACTTGGGAAAAGCGGCAGGCTGGTTATCCGCGCCTCCGGCACAGAACCTCTAATTAGAGTTATGGGCGAATGCGATGACGAAACGCTTGTCACCAATGTTGTTGGTGACATAGCGGACGTTATTAAGGGCGCTGCTGCATAAATATTGCAGTTTTTTTGAATTTAGGCAGGCGGCGTCGGTAATCGAGGCCGCCTTTTTCGTTTGATGACGCCCTCTGCGATCAGCAAGCCAAAGATGATGGCGAAGAAGCCCACAAATTGTAACGGGGATAATTGTTCGCCAAATGCCAATGCCCCCAACGCAACAGCAACAGTGGGCACGAGATAATTTGATTGAGCGCAAAACGCAGCTGAAGTTTTGTCCACTAGGCGATAGTAGACAATGGTGGCGGCCCAAGTTGGGATGATCCCGAGATAGGCAGCTGCGGCCCAACCTTCCCAACTTAAGCTGGTGGGTATGGGTTCAAAAATAATCGAACATAGGATAGCGGTTCCGGTTGCAACCAAAAGGGTGCCGTAAGATTTGGTCATTGCAGGCATATCGATCATCCGGCGCGAAACAATGCCGTTGGTGGCATATCCCGAAGTTGCGAGAATGAGCAATGCAAACGGTATGAGTGAAATGGCAAGATCAGTTTTGGGGCCTGCACTACCAACAATTATTGCCGCAACACCTGCAAAACCAATGATCAAACTTAAGATGCGAACGGGGGTCGCTTTTTCTTCTGGCAGAAAAACCAGAGAAAACAACAGAACTTGAAATGGAATGGTGGCCATCATCAGCCCGGCTACCGCAGAAGGTACATAGGGGACGGCATAGGAAACCAATATAAATGGGATGGCTGTGCCAAACGAACCTAAAAACAGCATCGCGCGCCATTCGCGCCACCCCTTGGGCAGTCGAACATTTTTCCAGTATGCAAACGCAATCATGCATAGAGCGGCGACGATCAAGCGGATGGTTACCAACCACATGGGGCCGATATGATCCACCGCGATTTTGATGGTGATAAAAGAGCTACCCCACATAAAAACGAGGCTGGCAAGGCCAAGCCAATCTGAAGCAGTGCGTTGTTGCTGATCCATATTCTACCTAAAAAGTGGGCTTGATTTGGCCTGAAAGAAGGCCGTGCGCGTTAATGTGATTGTTGAATTATTAGGGTTAAAGGACGAGGTTAAGTGCCTTTTAACAAAAAGGGACAATAATGCCCAGTGAGAAGTCACAGAATTTGGCTTGCGTAACAAGGATTAGAATGATGCTTAAATGGATGATGGCAGCAAGTTTGGCTGTTGCAACCATGCTCGGGGGCAGCGTATTGGCAGCCGACATGATTGTTCCAGAACCGGAATACCCAACATATCCTGAATTGCCAGAAGTAGATTATGGGCTAACCGGCTCATTCTATTTGCGTGGTTCACTTGGTGGCAATTTGCTTTGGGCAAACAATGTAAAATTGTGTTGCTCTGACAATAAAGTCACCGAAATGGGGTGGGGCTACAGCGTTGGTGTTGGCGCTGGTTACGAGTTTGGCGATGGTTTGCGTGCAGACGTGACCCTCGACTATCTTGAAAATAACGGTATGAAGTCTGCTGGCTATTCAATTGGTCTGCGCTCAACAGTTGCTTTGGCGAACGTTTATTACGATTTCGACCTAGACGGGTTTGGCAAACATTCAGCTGAAGGTGGTTGGACAGGTTATGTCGGCGCTGGTGTTGGTAAGGCATTTAGTTGGACGACAGCTGATCCGGGCTTGAAAGCAGGCACAGATCCCGCACACTCTTGGGCTGCGGCTGGTATGGTTGGTGTTGGCTATGACATGGGCGCGATGGTTGCCGATGTTGGATATCGCGCATTGTGGATCAAAGGGTTCTCAACAGCGAATTCAACACTATGGGCGCAAGACGCTATTGCACATGAAATACGTGCAAGTTTGCGGTACCGCTTCCACTAGGCAATTATTTGCTTAGAACAACAATTTGAACCCCGTGTCAGAAATGGCGCGGGGTTTTGTGCTTACATGCATTGCCATAGATTGACCACAACACTTATTCCGCCTCAAGCTCTCGGGTGGTTTGTGTTAACTAAATAATTGCAATAGAGTGTGAGTTGGTCGTTATATGTACTTGATGGTTAATTGTATTATTTTTTTTATGTTTTAGGTGAAATATGAACTTTACTTTAGCAATGCCCACAAAAAACACTTTGTTATTTATGGTAATTTTCTGCTCTGCTATTTTGTTCTTTACACAAATCGCGAATGCACAGTTTGGTTCGTTCAGATTTGTAACTTGGAATATGCAAGGGGCCAATGACCAAGGCGAAAATCGATGGAATAGGGATGTGATTCCGTTGATGCAAGGTAATGTTGAACGCGACATCTTGGCAAATGACATTGTTGCTTTGCAGGAAGTTGGCGCTGTGCCAAACGGCGCGGTGGCAACTGGTCGACAAGCTATACTTGGAAATGCGACCGCTCGGGAGTATACTTGGCGTGTCGGCACTGCGCGTAACCGAGCGCAGACGCTATATATTTATCATCTCATGGTTTCGAATAATGGGAATCCCTCACCGGGCCTACGAACGAACCTGGCAATTGTGTCGACATTACAGGCGCCAGAGTTTCATGTCCTAAGAAATCAGGATGGCACGACGAGATGGGCGCGAGAGGTATTGGGCGTTCGGTTTCAACCGCCCGGTGGGCAAACCACAAGATTTTACACCGTTCATGCAGGGTCGAATGGGCCAAACAACTCGAATCAGGCAGACAATATACTCGCCTACATCAATATATATCAAGACGGGGTGCATCATTGGGTTGCCCCCGGTGACTACAATAGGGATTTGCAAAACGCGGCAGTTCATTTGAATCCCCCGGCGGGTGCGTATCGCTACGGGGTCGGTGAACCAACACACACCGGTGATGGCGCTGGAGAACTAGATTTTGCATTTGCCAACACAGATGTTCCCGGTTGGATTGGACATTTGATGGCTGCTATTTCAGATCATTCACCGGTTCGATTTGGCCCACAGGATGAGGATGATGAAATGGAAATATGCATGGATAATGGAAACAACAATTCATCATCTAGCTTGTGTTTCAGATAGCTCTGCGTATTTGAGTGATTAAAACCTCGTGCCAGACTTGGCGCGGGGTTTTTGTTTGTTTTGCCAAAGGCTACTGACACCATGGTGTCAGTAGGGTGGTGTTAGTGACGTTCATTTGCTCAAAATGAAGGAGACGTAAGTGCAATTTCAGACGGATATTGAATCAGTTCACAGTGGGCTGTTCCTCGCCGCCAGATCAGTTCTAATCGACGAGATGAATTTTACAGAGACAAAAAAGCCGCGCATTACCACCTACGCGGATGCGAATGGGGGTATTTGCCACATGCGGACAATGCCACATGGAGTGGATTTTGGCTTTCTAAAAGGGGCAAAGATGCAGGACGAATTGGGGCGGCTGGTCGGCAAGGGTAAATCCATGCGTGTGTTGCCATTGAAGGTATTGGAGCCAAGTGTTTTGCAGTACTATTTGGCACAGGCGGTCGAGTTAAACATCAAAAAGTGACTGTCTGACAATTGCGACGAGTTTGCCGATTGCTGATTTTTCGTTTGCAATTCGGTCAAAAATCTATATTTCGGTCAGTGGGCCAGCTCTCCCCAACGAGAGTCGCCTATCTGAAAGGATAGTCACATGACACAGATTTTGAAACCGGACCTCCGTCCGGTAAACCCGCGTTTTTCCTCGGGTCCTTGCACTAAACGTCCAGGTTGGACGCCAGAATTCCTCAACAACAAACATTTAGGTCGCTCGCATCGCGCGAAGCCAGCAAAAGCACGTATTCAGCTCGCAATTGATCTGACCCGTGAACTTTTGGGCGTGCCTGATGATTATCGTATCGGCATTGTGCCCGGCTCTGACACCGGAGCGGTTGAGATGGCCCTTTGGTCCATGCTGGGCGCGCGCGGCGTTGATATGCTGGCGTGGGAAAGCTTTGGCGCGGGTTGGGTTACTGACGTGGTCAAACAACTCAAACTTGATGATGTGCGGGTGCTTGAGGCTGATTATGGTCAGTTGCCTGATCTTAATGCCGTCGACTGGAAACGCGACGTTGTGTTCACATGGAATGGTACGACTTCTGGTGTGCGGGTGCCAAACGCGGACTGGATTGATGTGGACCGAGAAGGTTTGGCGATTTGCGACGCGACATCGGCCGCGTTTGCGCAAGAACTAGATTTTGCAAAGCTCGATGTGGTGACGTTCTCTTGGCAAAAAGTGCTGGGCGGCGAGGGCGCGCATGGGGTGATTATTCTATCGCCGCGTGCTGTTGAGCGGCTTGAAACTTTTACGCCAGATCGGCCATTGCCGAAAATCTTCCGCCTGACCAAGGGCGCAAAACTGATCGAAGGCATTTTCAATGCGGCAACGATCAACACCCCATCTTTGATGGTGATTGAAGATGCAATTGACGCGATGGAATGGGCGAAATCGCTCGGGGCAAACTCGCTTCGTGATCGCGCTGATGCAAACTTTAAGGTGCTTAGCGATTGGGTTGGGGCCACAGGTTGGGTTGCCAATTTAGCGGATGTTCCAGCGACATGCTCGAACACATCGGTTTGCCTAAAAATCGTTGATGCGGATATCGCCGCGCTAGATGCTGATGGGCAAGCCGCTTTCGCGAAAGCGATTGCAACGCGGTTGGACCAGGAAGGCGTTGCCTTTGACATTGGTGCTTACCGGGATGCCCCTGCGGGGTTACGTATTTGGGCAGGCTCGACGGTTGAGGCTTCAGACCTAAAAGCGCTTACCGCTTGGCTCGACTGGGCATTTGCATCTGAAAAAGCGGCGCTTTAGACGCCAACTCACATTTTTTTGCTGGCGGTCAAACCGCCGGCCTTTCCCCCACAATTTGATGGAGGCTTTCATGCCTAGAGTACTTGTATCTGACAAGCTGAGCGAAACAGCTGTACAAATTTTCCGCGATAATGGTGTTGAAGTTGATTTTTTGCCTGACGTGGGCAAAGACAAAGAAAAATTGCTTGAGATCATCGGGCAATATGATGGTTTGGCCATCCGTTCCGCGACCAAAGTTACGGAAAAAATTATCGCCGCTGCAACCAACCTTAAGGTTATCGGTCGCGCGGGGATTGGCGTTGACAATGTGGACATTCCAAAAGCGACGGCTAAGGGCATTATTGTGATGAATACGCCGTTTGGCAATTCCATCACCACTGCCGAGCACGCGATTTCCTTGATGTTGTCGATTGCGCGTCAAATTCCGACAGCCGACGCGTCAACCCGAGCCAGCAAGTGGGAAAAATCCCGCTTCATGGGCGTTGAAGTGACAGCCAAAACATTGGGCATTATCGGTTGCGGTAATATTGGTGCCATTGTTGCTGATCGTGCTCAAGGCCTAAAAATGAAAGTGATCGCTTTTGATCCTTTCCTCACCCCGGAACGGGCGTTGGATTTGGGCGTTGAAAAGGTAGAGCTGGACGAATTGTTGGGTCGGGCTGATTTCATCTCCCTTCACACACCACTTACCGACAGCACCCGCGGCATTATTGGCGCTGAAGCGATCACGAAAATGAAAGATGGCGTGCGGATTGTGAACTGCGCGCGCGGCGGCTTGATTGATGAAGTGGCATTAAAAGCTGGGCTTGATAGCGGCAAGGTCGCCGGCGCAGCATTGGACGTGTTCGAAGTTGAACCGGCCAAAGAAAACCCGATTTTTGAGGCTCCAAATATCATTTGTACCCCTCATCTTGGTGCGTCCACAACTGAGGCGCAGGAAAATGTTGCGCTGCAAGTTGCGGAACAAATGAGCGCGTATTTGATGCATGGGGCGATTTCCAACGCCTTGAACTTCCCTTCAATTTCCGCCGAAGAAGCGCCTAAATTGATGCCATTTGTTAAATTGGCAGAAAGCCTGGGTAGCTTTGCCGGTCAGTTGACCGAAACGGGCATAACAGGTGTTCGGATTGAATTTGAAGGCGCAGTTGCTGACCTGAATACAAAGCCGATGGTTTCAGCGCTTATCACAGGCATTTTGAAGCCTTTGCTGGGCGATGTGAACATGGTTTCAGCGCCAGTTTTGGCGAAAGAACGTGGCATGAATATTGAAACGGTCAACCGTGAACAGCAGGGCGTTTATGAGAACTATATCCGCCTTACCATCATTACTGAGCGCCAAGAGCGATCTGTGGCGGGTACTGTTTTTGCTGATGGCAAGCCACGCCTAATTCAAGTGAAGGGCGTGAACATGGAAGCCGAAGTGACCCCTTCAATGCTTTACATCACCAACGAAGATAAACCTGGTTTTGTTGGCCGGTTGGGCATGTTGCTGGGTGACGAGGGCGTCAATATCGCGAACTTCAATCTTGGTCGTGTTGAAGAGGGTGGCGATGCAATCGCGCTGATCAACATTGATGGCAAGCTTGATGAAGGCCAGTTGGAACGCATTTGCGCTCTTGAAGGTGTTCAACAAGCCAAGCCGATCTATTTCGCTGATATGTAATCAACGCAGCAGGCTGCAGCCTGTTTTTGAGAAGGGGTCGATCCAGTTTGGGTCGGCCCTTTTTTTCGCTCACGGGGGCGTATCGAATTTGCTATGACGCGCTAAAGCCGCGCTATAGCAAAGTCGGCCCCTGCGCGGGCGCGGCCAAAAAGTTGGCCGGGTTCCTTGGCAACAAGTTGCCTCGTCCATTGTTTTTCCATGCATATGTGCGTGTGCGACAGCTAAAAGATGTGCTGTGCCGTTTCGCCTTGACGATGAAGGATTGTGGTGCTCAATTATAAACAAATGAAATCGATTACATTTACCTAACTGTTTGGATTACTCCATGAATGATAAAGCAAACTCAATTCCGTTTTCGCTCGCGGGGATAGATCACATCGTCTTCTTGGTGGACGACTTGGAAAAAGCGATGCGCTTCTATTTGGATGTGTTGGGTTGCCAGCCTGGATATTCATATCCCGAATTGGGCATGGAGCAGGTTTGGGCGGGTATTTCGCTGATCGTATTGTGGGATTACACCCATGAAGGAGGAAGTGAAGCTAGGCCACCGGTGCTTGGTGGGCAAAATGTGGATCATGTCTGTTTGGCGGCTGGCCCATTTGATCATAACGAATTGCGTTCACACCTTAAGCAACATGGCGTTGAGATTGAGCGCGAAGCGTTTCACGGTGGTGCACGAGGCGTCGGAAATTCGTTTTATTTCTGTGACCCGTTTGGCAACAAGATTGAGTTGAAAGGCCCGCCGCCGCATCCAGACGAGAATTAGGACTTTTGGGCGTGCGTCGGCCTTCTCAATAATGTGGGGGGCGTTCGTCCGCTTCACCAGCACCGCCAGCTTCGACCTGTTCCAACTCGGCATGTAGCTTTGATATTTCACGTTGCAGCTTTTCGAACTGCGTCCATTGCTCGGTGATCGCCTTGTTCAAATCCTCAATGGTTTGATCTTGGTGAGCGATGTGTGCTTCAAGCGCTTCGAGGCGAGAGGTCAAGGATTTTGTATCAGTCATTCTGCTTCGTCTTTTTGTTCGTGCGGGCGGCAAATTCAGCCATCGTAATGCCGGCAATGATAAACAGCGCTGCGACCATGTGATAGGGGTGCAATTTTTCTGATAGAATTAATACAGACAAGATCGCACCAAATAGGGGTAGGGCGTTGATAAACAAGCTGGCGCGGTTTGCACCGATCAATTCAACGCCGCGTGCATAAAAGAGTTGCGAGATGATCGATGGGAACAACCCTGTGTAAAGAACGATAAGCCAGCCAGTGTTGGTGACGTTTGTAAAGTTGAATAACATTGTGGGCAGCCCGCCGGTTACCAACTCGTATGTTAGCGCGGAAAGGGTCGCGAACATAAAAGTGGTGGCAAGAAAACTCATCCAGTGAATGTTTGGGCGATAACGCAGTAAAACAGAATATGCCGCGTAAATGACACATGCGATTAGGATCAGACCATCACCGGTATTAACGTCCAGCGTGATTAGCCGAAGGGGCTGGCCAGCGGTTGCGACAAAAATCACCCCGAAAATGGTGGATGTTACGCCCAAAATTTGTAACCACGTTGTTCGAACACCGTAAAAAGCGAAATTTGCGAGCATCACCATCATGGGAATTGATGCTTGTTCGATGGCGCCGTTCACAGCGGTGGTGTACTGCGCGCCAAGATAGAGAAATAGGTTAAACCCAGCGAATCCAACACCACCCGCAAACGCTAAAAACGGTATATTGGCGCGGATTTTTGGCCAATCGGTTTTAAAGTGTGGCAGGGCAAAAGGCAGAATGACCAGAAATCCGAGCAAAAATCGGCCAGCAACTAGGTTGGTCGGTGCAATTTCGCCAACCGCCATTTTGCCAGCGACCATATTTCCGCCCCAAAACAAGGCTGTAAGCACTAAAAGCAGGTAAGGCCGACTAAATAGTTGATGGACGAGATTTTTCGTACCATTTGGGGTCGATTGTGGTTTTGTCATGGGATCACTTTTGCTATACCAGCGACGCTTAACAGGTTTTGGCGTCGCCCGGAATACCCAACAATGGGGCGATGGTGTCAGTTTTGAGCAATTTGTCGGGGCGCGATTGGATCAACTTGGTCTATTCGTAAAGCGAATTGCTCGATCTCAAGGAGAACAAATTAAATGGCGAATGTGGTTGTTGTCGGCTCCCAGTGGGGAGACGAGGGTAAAGGCAAGATTGTGGATTGGTTGAGCGAACGTGCGGATGTCGTTGTTCGGTTCCAAGGCGGGCACAATGCCGGACACACATTGGTTATTGATGGCGTCACTTACAAAACAGCCCTTTTGCCATCTGGCGTTGTGCGGCCGGGCAAGTTTTCGGTCATTGGCAATGGGGTGGTTGTTGACCCGCATCATTTTGTTGAAGAATTGGCACTTCTGCGCGGCCAAGGGGTGGCAATTTCACCTGAAAATTTGATGATTGCGGACAATGCATGTTTGATCCTGTCGCTACACCGCGAGTTGGATAGTTTTCGTGAGAGCTCCAACACGGGCCTAAAAATCGGCACAACCAAGCGCGGTATGGGCCCAGCTTATGAAGATAAAGTTGGTCGTCGCGCTATTCGGGTTTGCGATTTGGCGGACCCAGAAAGCCTGATGCCTAAAATTGAGCGCAATTTGCGTCATCATAATGCGTTGCGCCGTGGGCTTGGCATTGATGAAGTTCAACCACAAACCATTTTTGATGAGTTGATGGCTGTCGCTGATGAGGTTTTGCCGTTCGCCGGACGTGTTTGGGAAAAACTGAACAATATGCGTCGCGATGGAAAACGTATTTTGTTTGAAGGCGCGCAGGGCGCGTTGCTGGATATTGAACATGGCACTTATCCGTTTGTGACATCGTCCAACACAATTGGCGGGCAAGCGGCAAACGGTTCGGGCTTGGGCCCAGGTGCGCTCGACTATGTTTTGGGCATCACCAAAGCGTACACAACGCGTGTTGGAGAGGGGCCGTTCCCGACCGAGCAGTTGAATGATATTGGCGAATATTTGGGCAAAACGGGCCATGAGTGGGGCGTGAACACCGGGCGCAAACGGCGCTGCGGCTGGTTTGACGCGGTGTTGGTGAAGCAAACGGCGCTGGTTTCGGGCCTAAATGGCATTGCCTTAACAAAACTAGACGTGCTTGATGGCATGGAAGAAATTAAGGTTTGCGTGGCATATGAACTTGATGGGGAGCGGATTGAATATCTGCCGTCCACCATGAAGGGGCAAGCGAACGTGAAGCCTGTATATGAAACGCTTCCGGGCTGGAGTGGCACCACTGCTGGCGCGCGCAGTTGGGCGGATTTGCCGGCTGAAGCGGTTAAATATGTACGACGAATTGAAGAATTAATTGGGACACCAGTTGCAGTTCTATCCACATCTCCGGAAAGATTGGACAGCATTTTGGTAACAGACCCTTTCCAAGACTAAGTTTTTTTCGTTACATAGGTAACGGGGAGTGAGTTTGAGTAGCTAATGGCTGACTATCGAGAGCTTTTGCGTCGGGCGGTTGACGCCCTACCAGAAAATAATGGCATGTCTCGGCGTGCTGTGTATGAGAAGGCGCGTGAAGCGCTGGTCACGCAATTGCGGGCGATTGAGCCGCCGCTTCCGGCGCGCGAAATCACCCAGCATCGGCTTGCCTTGGAAGATTGTATTCGCCAAGTGGAGCAAGAAGCGACCGAATCGCTTTTAAGAGGCCTGAAGGAAGAAACTGAGATTGTTGAAGCGCCGGTTGCTGTTGCGCCGACGCCGGAAAAACATGCTGAAGCTCCAGAACCAACTGTATCAGCTGTTGCCGAGCCTAGTGTTGAGGCCATTACAGAGCCTGAAACCTCAAATGAGGCTGAGCCTGAGACGAGCGTTGAAGAACGACCTTCAGTCGAAGAAGAAGTAACGCCTGAAATTATAGAAATGCCAGCGCCTGAACCTTTGGATGAAGCAGACAGTGACGAGCCAGAGCCGGAAAAAGCGGCAGAGGTTGATCAGCCTGAGGTTGATGAAAAATCGTCTGAAGAGGCCGATAAACCGGAGCCTGTTGTTCCACTGGAAACCAAGTCATTTGAACCAAATGCTATTCCGGATATCCCGATTGAGGCTAATTCTGTTGAGTTGGTTGAAGATAAAACTGAGCCAGAGACGACAGAACAGGCTGTTTTAGGCCCCTCTGAGCCAGAGAACAAAGTCGTTCAGCCGATCGTTGAAAATAATCCATCTTTTACAAAAGAAGATGAGGCAGCTGCAAAAACTGCCGTAGAGCCTAAGATTGATGTGCCATCAGTGATGACGAGGGCATCCGAGCCGAAGCGCAGCTCGGTCGACGATGTGATCGCTGCCGCTCAGGCCGCATCATTGCCAAGAGAAGTCGAGTCGCCCAAGGTTGAATTGGCGAATAATTCTGCGCCCAATGAGCCTGCAAAAATTGAGAATTCAAACGTTAAACCGGCGCTTTCTAGTGTGCGCGAAGTTGACGTGGACGAAGCTGCACAGCAGCCGGTGATCAATGTTGACGGCGATGAGCCGCAAGCCGCGATTGACCGCGCGATCAAAGCGTTGGATATGGAAGCGGAAGGTAAAGACGTTAGCGATTTGGTTCCGCCTTCGCCCGATGGACCTCTTAAGGACGATGCTTCGTCTTTAGCGTCTGCAACACAAAAATCTGATACTGCAGCATCCAAGTCCAAGTCGCGGTTTAAATCCAAGGCAAGCGATGTTGATGCGCAGGTGGTTGAGGATGAAACCACAGGCGGCAACGGGCTAACGGTATTTTTGCTGTTGGTTGTTGTTTTACTCGCTGGTGCGGGTGGTGGTGCTTTTTGGGCCTGGAAGGAAGGGTTCGTTGATTTGAACCCGTTGATGGCTCAATTGGGATTGAACAGTCAGGAAACGACTGAACAGCCAACTGTCACAACACCTACCGAAACGGCAACGCCGTCAGCAGAAACAGTACCAAACGCGGTGAATGTGCGTAACATTACGCCGACATCGACCAACACATCCGATGTTGTGGAAAATACCCCTGTTGCCACAACGGACGAGCGGCTAACGACGGCGCCAGAGCCCGTGGTTGAGCCAGTGCCCGAAGTTGCGGACACAACGCAAACCGATGTGACGCCGACGCCAGAAGACAGCGCTCCAGCGACGCCGGACGAACGCTTGCCTGCCGAAGACACCGAAACAACTGATGTAGCGCAACCCACTTTGAATGTGGAAGATACGGCTGTTGCGCCAGTTGCATTGGGCAGCAGGTCTATGCTGATCGAAGAACAGGTTACAGGTTCTGGTGGGGCAGTGCCCTTTACGGGGTCGACCCTTTGGTCACGCGATGTGGATGAGCTTGGCGCACCAGTGATCAAAGCATCTGTTTCGGTTCCTGCACGTAATCTGTCGGTTGATGTTCTTATTCGCAAAAACAGCGATGCTGCACTGCCAGCCAGTCATTTGGTTGAAGTGAACTTTACGGTGACCGATAGTTTCCTTGGCGGCGGCATTGCCAGCTTGCCCGGTATATTGTTGAAAAACCAAGAGTTGGCGCAAGGCACACCGCTTGTTGGCGCATCAGCGCGGATTTTTGACAATTCGTTCTTGTTCGCCCTGAGTGCAGCCGATGCAGATTTGGCGAAAAATCTGGGCTTGTTGTCAGATCGCGGATGGATGGATTTCCCAGTGGTTTATTCAACTGGGCGCAAAGCTATCGTGACCCTTGAAAAAGGTGCTGATGGGGATGCCATTTTTGAGGCTGTATTGGCCGCCTGGGCTGCTCAATAGTTAACCAACGGCGTTTAATTCATCGTCTCTGAGCAGAAGAACTTTGTCGGCAAGCATGTCAAAATCGGCTTTGTGGTGGCTGACCAAGATCGTGTGCCATTGATGTTGCTGCACGAGTTTTTTGACCAAGTGGCGCATTTGGTTTGCCGTTTTGTCGTCGAGTGCAGAAAATGGCTCATCCAACAACAGAATCGGCTGGTTTCTCGCTAAAGTGCGGGCCAAGGCGACGCGCTGCTGTTGCCCACCAGATAGGGATGCGCATTTTTGCTTTGTGAATTCGGCCAAGCCAACATCGTGTAATTTTTGTCCAACATCGACCCGCTCTTTTGTGCCGAGTTGCACATTCTGCTCAGCAGTTAAGTGGGCAAACACATTGTCTTTTTGGAACAAAATCGACACGGGTCGATCTTCGGGCTGAAGGTTTGATATCGTCTTTTCGTCAAGGTCAATTGCGCCGCTAGACTGCGTTTGAAAGCCTGCAAGCAGATCAAGCAAGGTTGATTTCCCCGATCCGCTTTCACCCGAAATTCCAATCACTTCACCCGGTTCAACATTGAAATTGAACTTATATTGGGGGTCTTTGGTGTACGAAAATTCTAGATTATCGATGGTCAGCATCTGTGCGACCTCCCAATAGGCGAGGGAAAATGAAAAAGCTGAATACGGTAATCATCAGTAAAAGAGATGCCAGCATGGCGGCGTCATTTGAACGATATGCGCCCAAGGCGCGATACATCATCCATGGCAGGGTGGTAAAATCGTCGGTGCCAAAAAGCGCGATGACGCCTAAATCGCCAAACGAAAAACTAAAGCCAAGCGCAAACACATAGGCGCATTCTTTGCGCACCAAAGGCAGTTCAACATGGCGGATGCGCTGCCAGCCTTTGATATCAAGGCTTCTGACCAAGCGCTGGGATTTATTGGCGATCTTTTCCAGAGGCGGCCCAAGTGTTGCATTCGCCAATGGCAGTGCCAGCAGTGCGTTGGCCAAAATGACAACGTAAATGCCAATTTCGCCGGTGTCTAACCGGGCGAACCGGGCCAGCAAGAAAAACCCGAGCCCCAACACAATTGCAGGGGTTGCGAGGTAGGCAAAAATCGGTGCGCTGATTAATGTACGCAAGAACTTGGCGGATGAACCTTTTTGATTTTGGTAGACAAGTTCAGCGCGCGAAAACGCCAGCAATAGCGCGAGGGAAATCGAAATTAGAGCGCTCGCCGTTGCAATCAATGTTGACGTGAGCAGGGCGTTGATAAACTTTTGCGACGTGATGAGTTTGAACATGGCCGGGTCGAACCCGTTTACGATGATGATTATCAATGGGCTGGCATAGGCAAGCATCAAGATGAGCAATGCAATTGCTAAGCAGATTTTGGCTGTTCCACGGGCGGCCCAAATATGGTTGTCATTGTTGCCAATAAGGATTGAATTGCTTTTTAGCCCTGCGGTTGGAAGAATGATCGCAAGGCAAAACACCAATTGTGCGGCGGCCAAAAGGGCGGCGCGATTTAGGTCGAAATCCGCTTTGACAGCTTCGAATATTGCGACTTCAAATGTTGAATTATTGGGGCCGCCACCCAGCAATAGCACGACCGAAAACGAGGTGAAGCACATCAAAAAGATCGTCGCGCCAAGGCCCGGCATGGCGCTTTTAAGAACGGGCCAGTCCAAAATCGTAAATCGTTGACACGCGGTTAAACCTAGCGATTGGCCCAGCTTTAAACTGGTTGTTGGCAGGCCTTGCAGGCGGTCATAAAAGATGCGCGCAGCAAAAGATCCGTTCAGAACCGTGTGCGCGGCGAGAATGCCTTGCAGACCGAAAATCGAAAATGGTAATTTTGAAAAACCCAGCGATTGGCCAAACTCATTGATCAACCCGGCGCGGCCCCAAATGCCCAAAAGGCCGAAGGCAACAACAAGCGTGGGCAGCACCAAACCTGCGGACAAGAACGCCAATGCCCAAGATTTCCCGATAAACTTTAATCGCGTCAAGGCAACGCCGATCACCCCGCCCGTTGCGAATGCTAGAATGACTGAGAGGCCTGCTTGAATTGTCGACATGCGCAGCAGGTGAAAAAGATCAGTGCTGCTTTGGGATTGGTTGCCGAACAGGCTGGCGGCTTGCCAGATTATCGCGATGAGTGCGACGATCAATCCGCCAACGCCCAAGGCAATCGATAAGCCAAGTATAAGACGTGGTGAGCGCCATTTGGACTTTGTCGGTCGAGCAGATTTGGCCCCGCCGATGTGGCGGGACCAATTTCGCTTACTTGATATCGGCGAAGAACGCATCGATATAAGCCTTGGTGTTTTGAGCAACAGTTTCCTCGTCCAGCAACAATGTTTGCTCCGCTTTCAATGGCTCAGCAAACCCTTCAGGCAAACCGCCCTCAAGTTCGATCACCGGGAACATCCAGTTGGTGGTGGGGATGATTTTTTGTGCTTCTTGGCTCACCAAGAACTGCAAGAAATCTTGCGCGAGTTCTTTTTGCTTTGATGATTTTAGAACGCCTGCCAGTTCAACTTGAACATAGTGGCCCTCGTCAAAAATCGCGGCGGCATAGTTGTCATCTTCTTCGGCGATTTTGTGATAGGATGGGGAGGTGGTGTAGCTCAATACCATATCCGCTTCGCCATCAAGGAACAGGCCGTAACTCTCAGACCAGCCTTTGGTCACTGTTAAGATGTGCGGCGCAAGGTCTGGCCACATTTCATTGGTGTCATCGCCGTAAGCCGCTTTTGCCCAAAGGACGAGACCAAGACCTGGTGTAGACGATCGTGGATCCTGAATGACAAACTTAAAGTCATCGCCCTGACGCACCAGATGTTCAAACGAAGTTGGTGGGGTTGGGAAGTCTGACTTGCGATAAACGAAGGCGAAATAGCCATAGTCAAATGGCACAAACTGGTCAGATGTGTAGTCAATTGGCAGTTTCACCGCTGAAAGATCGGCCATGTGCGGCGCGAACAGATCGGTGCTTTTAGCTTCTGCGGCGACGCTTGTATCCAGACCCAGAATGATGTCGGCCTTTGTGTTTTCGCCTTCCAATTGTGCTTTGCGCAATGCGCCAATTGAATCTTCAGTGCCGACAAAATCCACAACACAGTTGCAGTTTTTTTCAAAGCCAGCTTTTAGACCCGGGCCAGGGCCCCAATCAGAAGCAAAGCCATCATAGGTGTAAATGGTGAGCGTTGGCTCTTCATCTGCCATTGCGCCAGAAGCGAATGGAACAAATGAAAAGAGCGCCGCAATCGTAAGTTTTTTCAAAGACATAATAGTCCCCTTATTTGCAAACAGTTGCGGTCGTGCGAAAAAGGGGAAATGACAAGGCAAAGTCCCGAAAGGGGCTTGTCATCTCGAGCTCCCTCCGCCAGCATGACCTGGTTCAGGTTCAATGGGTAAAATCTCAGCTCCAATAAATGGAACACCCCAGCGAGACGGGAGCTAACTTAGTTGAAAAATTCACATTTGCAAGCCCCTCAATTGTCTAATCCCGACATTGTGCTTTTGCGGTTTTTAGAACCTGTAATTGTGTTGGGTGGGGGAAATTTTTGCGCCGACCAATTGCGTTCATTTATCGCCAAAGGCTATCCGCTGATTGCTGCGGACGGCGCAGCAGACGCAGCGCTGGCGCTCGGGTTGGAGCTTAAGGCGGTGATTGGTGACCTAGATTCCATTCAAGACAGAGATGCTTTTGACGACGACGCTCAGGTTTTTGAAATGTCCGACCAAGAAACAACTGATTTTGAAAAGTGTCTTTATACGATTGATGCGCCGCTATTCATTTGCTTTGGCATGTTGGGCAAACGCGTCGACCATACTTTAGCGGCCTTTCACACCATCGCCCGACATGGGGTGAAAAAGCATATTGTTTTGATGGATGATGTGGACATTACGTTGGGCGTTGTTGGTGATTTTGAACTTGGATTACCCGTTGGAACTCGCTTTTCAATTTATCCGCTGCAACCTGTGACCTTTGAGCGCTCAATCGGTCTGAAATACCCGCTGGATGGGCTCACCTTGGATGTGGGCAAACGCATTGGCACGTCGAACGAGGTCAACAAGACGAGCGTGAAACTGATGCTAAACGAGCAACATGATGTTCCCTATTTGGTGATCTTGCCAAAGGACCATTTTGACGCAATATTGCCGCTTTATTCTATCTGAGTTTAATCGGAAACACCATGTATCAACAGCCCGCGTTTGAAGAAACACGCCAAGAAATATTGTTTGATTGCATTGCGCAACATCCCTTGGCGGCATTGGTGTGCCTGACGGCAGATGGCCTTGCTGCCAATCATTTGCCCATGGTGGCTGACCAGCAAAACAATTTGCTGCAAGCACATCTGTCACGCGGCAATGATCTGAACAAAACTCTTGAGGACGGCGTGGAGGCGCTGGCCATTTTTCAAGGCCCCACGCACTATGTCTCAGCCAGTTGGTATCCGGGTAAAAAAGACCACGGCAAAGAAGTGCCCACCTATAATTACATGGTGGTGCATGCCCGTGGCCGCTTGCGGTTTAGAACCGAGGATACGTGGAAACTTGAGCATTTGAATGCTTTGACCAATAAAATGGAAAAGGGTCGAAGCGAGCCTTGGTCCGTTTCCGATGCGCCTGACGACTATGTGGCCCGTCAACTTAAAGGTCTTTATGGGCTTGAACTGGACATCACGGAACTGGTCGGCAAATGGAAAGTCAGCCAAAATCGCAAGCCCCACGACAAGCAAGGCGTGATTGCGGGTTTGGAAGAAGATGGCGACCAAGACGCGCACAAAATGTCAGCGTTTATCAAAGCAGGGCTTTAAAAGCCGGCCGTCCCAGTTAAGTTTTTATTTACATTATATTGCGTCAGAATTTTAGGCGTCGCTTTTGCCATGTTGATGCCCAATTTGAGACATGAATTGGCAAAAGGTTATTTATTGAATTTATTTTTGGAAAAATTTTATGCGTACTCGAATTATTGGCGGTGCGGTTGCGTCCGCGATTTTGTTCTTCTCTGGCGCGCAAGCGGCATTTTCACAGGCTTCCGCCATACAGTGCAAGGTGCCGATCTCCGAAAAGGTTTGTTATACGCTAAGTCATGAATCACGTGACTGCATAGACCCGCCTAAAGAGCTTGCGGTTTACAAGCTAGGTGAACAACTCGAATTGATTTTTGATGTTGCACCATCTGCCATGCAACAAACGATGTGTGATCTTGATGCACTATTTGTTGCTAAGGAATTCGAAGGCCACGGGTCTGGCTTTCTCAGAAACACAGAAATGTATCTGGGGTGGGATGCTGTTGTGAGAATGCAGAGGACCTACTCAAGTCTAATTGAAACATCGTTTTCGAGATATGCGCTGGGTGCCAACTTTTTCAAAACTTATCGCGAGATAGACCCTGGAAAATGGAAATTTACCGACGCTTCACAGCTCTATTACGACATCGAATACACAAAACCGCGCATAAAGGATTTGAACTATGCGTTAGCCAATCTTATTTTTCATGAGTTGGCGCATTTGATGGAGAGCCACCCAAGGCTGAGTATACTGCATAGGTTTGGTTTTTTCGGTTGCAATTCTCAACTCCAACGCTCGTCAAACTACATTTTATTGGCGGCAGATCGAATTTTAAAGGGTTATGTTTTTACCCTCAAGCACTATCCAGCAGAGGGACAAGATAGTTCTCTACTAAGGGAACTGGAGCAGTCCAATTATTCAACCCCTTACGCAATGGCAAATGCTGCCGAGGATTTTGCAGAAGTGATGTCCGAGTACATCATGTTTGAGCATTTCGGCGTTAATTTTCGAATTCGCAAGGGTGATGAAATTTTGTTTGATCGCAGGAAACAATTTCAAAATGAAAACATGCAAGCAAAACTAGATATAGTGAAACTTGTCCTGGCGTTGCCATCTATGGCGAAAAAGAAACGTCGAGCTTTACGCTTAGACCGAAAACTATGCCGTGGCATGTTTGATCCCAAGCTGATGACACAATTGAATTAGATTTTGATCAGGGTGATGCAGACGTTGACGTCGGCATCACTCAACTAAAGCAGGCTGATTTTCCACCACTTGCTTTTTCACTTCAATTTGCACTTTTTCAAAGGCCCGCACTTCGATTTGACGTATGCGTTCGCGGGAGACTTCGAATTTTTGCGCCAATTCTTCCAGCGTCAATGGCGTTTCGCGCAGGCGACGGGATTTGAAGATTTCTTGCTCACGTTCGTTCAGCACTTCCATCGCATTTTTAAGAAGGCCCATGCGTTCGTCATATTCTTGCGCGTCGCCCAATTGGGTTTCTTGATCGGGCTCGTCATCAACCAACCAGTCTTGCCACTGGGATGCACCTTCGTCGGAACGCATGGGGGCGTTGAGTGATGCATCGCCGGTCAGGCGTTGGTTCATTGAGACAACATCGGCTTCTGACACTTTAAGCGTCGTGGCGATTTGCTTGATTTGATCGGGGTGAAGCGCGCCATCATCAAGGGCAGCGATTTGGCCTTTGATTTTGCGTAAATTGAAAAACAGGCGTTTTTGCGCAGCGGTTGTGCCGATTTTTACGAGCGACCATGACCGCAAAACATATTCTTGGATTGAGGCGCGGATCCACCACATGGCGTAGGTGGCGAGGCGGAAGCCCTTATCGGGTTCAAACCGTTTTACGGCCTGCATCAAACCCACATTGCCTTCTGAGATAACTTCAGAAATGGGCAACCCATAACCGCGATAGCCCATGGCGATTTTGGCGACCAAGCGCAGATGTGATGTAATTAGCTTTTTCGCAGCTTCAGGGTCTTCGTGCTCTTTATAGCGCTTTGCGAGCATAAATTCCTCGTCATGCGGCAGCATGGGGAATGTGCGAATTTCTTGCAAATAGCGCGATAAACCATCATCTGATGACAGCGTTGGAAGATTTGTTTGGGCCATAAAGCACCCCCTGTTTTTTAGCGCGCCGCGAATACAGTTTTAGCCGGCGCATGCCAACACTCTAAAAGACGCGTTGGGCAGCAATGTTCTCAACTTAGGCACTATATAGGGCGGATATATGAAATTTCATCCCCAAAATCAGAAAAATTGCATAAAGTTCGATGCGGGAGGCAAGTTTATGTCTAACTATCAGGGTTTTGCAGGCATTTATGCAATTGTGTTAAATCTTCTGGGAAGGGCGAAGAAAAGTGCATTTTCTCGCCAGTTGTCGGGTGGGCGATGGTTAAATCGACTGCGTGAAGGGCTTGGCGTGCGAGTGATTTTAGCGCTTTTTGCAGTATCATTGGCAGGTTGCGTTCCCGGCTTTCAAACCCAATACCATAGGAAGGATCGCCCAATAAGGCATGCCCAATATGGGATAGGTGAACCCTGATTTGGTGGGTTCGCCCAGTTTCTAATTGGCAGGCGATTTGGGCAACAGTCCATTTGTCGCCGCCGAAGGCATCCACCACTTGATAATGGGTGACCGCGTTGCGACCGCCACTTTCGACAATGGCTTGTTTTGTTCTGTTGTGCGGTGACCGGCCAATCATTGCGTCAATCTTGCCTTGTTCGGGTGCTGGTACACCCCACACGAAAGCATTGTAGGTGCGACGCAGCGGTCCGTTCTTGCCGTGGTCTGCAAATTGGGCTGACAATGAGTTGTGCGCAATTTCGGTTTTTGCGGCGATCATCACGCCAGACGTGTCTTTGTCTAAACGATGCACAATGCCGGGGCGCTTGACGCCGCCGATGCCTTTTAGGCTTTGGCCACAGTGAAACAGCAGCGCATTGACCAAGGTGCCGGTTTGAACACCTGCTGCGGGATGCACCACCATGCCTGCGGGCTTATCGATAACAATGATCGCATCATCCTCGAACAGCACCTTAAGGGGAATGTTTTCGGGTTCCGGATCAGCGTCTATCGGTGCGGGTTCTATAAATATTAGTTGCTGTTCTTGTTTGACGCGGTATTTCGGCTCGCTTATGGTCGCGCCGTCAATGGTAAGCGTGCCAGAACGAATAAGGCTTTGGCATCTTGAGCGCGAATGTGCATCAAGGTGTTTGGCCAATACCACGTCCAGTCGCATACCGTCATCTTCGGATGAAATCGAAAATTTAGTCAATTCGCCAGTGGAGCCATTGTTCATGAGTGCTGATCAACCTTTAAACGCGCAAGATAAAAACCAAGATGAAACGAGCACTCTTACACCAGAAGCGGAAGCGGTTATCCATCGGGCGCGCCGTTCATTTGGTATCAGTGTTCTTATCCTGATGCTGGGGTTTATGGCGGTTGCGGGCGCGCTTGTCTATCGTTTGAACCAAAAGTCGAGTAATGACCAGTATCAAGCGCAAAGTGTTAGTGTGCCTCAAGGCGCACAAATTGTTTCTGTTGTTGCCCAAGACGGCCTTATCACCTTGACCTACAAGCTTGGTGCCGACACGACAATTCGGCTGGTGGATGCGAAAACGGGTGATGTTGTTCGGGATATCAGCATCGCGCCAGAAGCGCCATTAAACTAAGAGCTTCAAACTAGTTCGACGATACTTTTTTCAATGCATCCATGCGATCGGCGACAATGCCGATCGCGTTCTCATCGTCTTGGTTTTGAGTTGGCTCTTGGCCCAGAACGGTTTCATCAACGCCATCATCTGCATATTTTCGCACACGATCAAACAGGCTTTCTTCGCCTTGCGTATTGGTGTTGCTATCCTGATCGTAAATCAGGTGGCTGACATCAACCGCGATATTTTCCATGCGCTCGCGTAAATCATCAACGTCACCAGTTTTTTGCGAGAAGCGCGAAAGAATGTCTTCTTCAAGCGCTAGAATGCGGCTGCCAACGTCATCCATTTCGTCTTCTACACGAAATTCTTCGGCGAGGCTTTGCCCAGCGCTGCTGATTGGAGCTTCAGCGTCATCATGCTGCTCCGTTTCATCCTGGGTCGTTTGAGCCTTTGCCGACTGCTCGTTCAACATGGTCGTGAAGCGTTCGGCTGCAATAGCGATATGTGCTTCTGCGTCGTCCAACAGGTCAGGAATGTTCTTGGTGAGGGTTTTGTCCGCTGTTGAACGGGACTTAGATTTAAGCTCTTGCACGCGGTTCATTGAAGCACGGAGCTGCTCTTCGAGGAACGCATTGCGCTTTTTCTCAGCGATGAGGGATTTGGCCAGTTTTTTGGCATCGCCTTCCAACTCGCCGACAGCAATTTCATCATCGAAATTTTGTACGACAGCGGACGTTGCGATGTTAGCAGCGGCACGCGCCTGATCCAACTCTTCGATTTTTTGCGCCAAGTCTCTTTCGCGATACCGAAGTTTTTGCGACAGGTTGGTCAGTTCAACTTCATAATTTCGAACTTGGTCTTGCAATTCTTGGTTGCGATCGATGAGCTCGGCGGAAACATTTTCGGTTGTTTCGCGCTCATGCACGGCCAAATCTTGGGTCTGGCGCAATTGAGTTAACTCACGAAGCTGCGCGGCGCGCTTTTTGCGCAGGTCTTCCAACTGCAATTCGAGCTTGCGCAACTCAAGTGCATTTTTGGCCCGAAGCTGGTCTTTTTCTGCTCGAAACTCTGAAAGGGTAACAGGCGTGGTGGCCGCAATACGTTTCTTGGTGAGGCGTACAGCGCGGCGCCAAACACTTGGCAGGATAAGCAATGATAGAATGATGGCGCACAAAAAACCAAGCGCGTAAAACATCATACTCTCAATGACCATCAAAAACTCCCGTGGTTTAACTCCCATATAGCTAATGTAGCTTGCACGTAAATGGAAGTGCCATACGCTAATGTGTTGATCAATGGTTAACGTATCACATAGTGACATGCGGGGCCAAGATGGAAAACAAGACAGAAAAAAAGCGCGAAAGTCGCGCTTTTGATTTTGCCAAATGTGAAGAAGAGTTGGACCTTAAAAAGGGTTCCAAGTGGGATTTTGGGTGAATTTTAGATATCCAACATTAATGCCAAGCCGCGCGCCAACACCTGAACGGATAGGCACAAGGTAAACATCTTTGTATTTCATAACCGTCATGCCAACGCCGCCAACAACATAGGCAGACCCTTGTACGCCGGGGTAGCGACCATAAATGTTTTCAACAGCGGGTAGGTTATAAACGAGCATCATGACTTGAGAGCCATCGGCACCAAAATCAAACCCTAGCGTTGGGCCTTGCCAGAAAAGCACATGGTTGCCAGCGTTCTTTGTGTAAAGTTCGCCTTCACCGTATCGTACGCCGCCAAAAAAGGCGCCGGAGCCTTCTTGGCCTAGAATATAGCCGTTCGGCAGGCCGTAACTGGAAATGGCACGTTCAACAACAGACGCCAAGCCCTGAGAAACTTTACCAAAAAATTCTCCACCAGCTTGTATCAATTCATCGCCAGTATAGCGTTCCGATAAACTGTCCGATTGAGCGAATGCGACGCCTGACGTTGCAAACGTCAAAAAAAGGGCGGTGATAAGAGATCTGAATTTGGAAAACATTGGCCGCTTTTCCTTAAATGTTGAATGTCGTTCAAATGGTATTTTTGATGTTAACCAAGCAGATATCTCTTTTTGCTAAAGTTCCACCATTCGCAAGACATGTAGTGTGTAATCAAGGCTATGATGCGGCAATTGAGTAAACAAAGATTAACTATTGGGCAGCTTGGCACCGTTTGTTTGGCTGTTAGCCTGTTTTTTTGCTTCTCGTCACAATTGCATGCCAACACGACGCGTAATTTTCTTGAAATGTATGTGACCAACCCTCTTTCAGGTTCTGCGATTGAGGGGATGGACCCGGTGAGCTATTTCACCGAGCCCGAACCCCTAATGGGCAAGGCTGAATACGAATTTTCCTGGAAGGGTGTTTCTTGGTTTTTCGCCACAGAGGCGAACAAAGAAGTCTTTCGTGCCGCCCCAGAAGCTTATGTGCCCCAATTTGGCGGCTATGGGCTTGCAGGTGTCGCACGAGGTTATTTGTCTTCGGGCAATCCGCGCATTTATTCCGTTTATAATCGCCGCCTATATTTGTTCTATTCTTCGGGAAACCGCGAAGCCTTCTTGCTCGAGAAAGCAGCGATGGTGAATTTCGCTTTTGCCAACTGGGTGGGTTTGCGTGATCAACTTGCGCGCCAATGATTGATCTTGGGCATATCCGTTAGATCGGCGAATAGCCCAATTGATCGCATTTTTTAAAGTTCATCCAAGATGTTGCTCACCCTTCGGGACAAGCTAAACTGCATAAACTTGATTCGGTTGGGCATGCCAATTGGTGCAGCCAGACCATTTACGCAATTTAAGGGAATGCAATGGCTGATATTGTTGAATTAGATGGACCAGATTTGGCGGCGATGTTGTGTTCGCGCGTTTGCCACGACTTGATCAGCCCTGTTGGGGCGATTGGCAACGGTTTGGAAGTATTGGCCGATCCTGAGCAGGCCGAAATGGCAGAGTTTGCGCAAGAATTGATCAATAATGCGGCCAAACAGGCCCGGGCGAAACTTGAATTTGCGCGGCTTGCCTTCGGCGCATCCTCCACGCAGGGCACGCAAATTGATACCCGCGAAGCTGAAAAAGTTGCGCAAAGCTATATGTCTGGCGAAAAAGCTGATCTTGAGTGGAATATCGAGCCGGTATTGCTGCCTAAGAACAAAGTAAAGATGATCCTCAATCTTTTGCTGATTTCTGCTGGATCAGTGCCACGCGGGGGCACGGTTACTGTTTCTCTAGATGGCGCGCCACTTGGTGAAGAGGGTGCTATCTTAAAATCAACCGGCAAAAAAACGCTTATTCCACATCTTGTTGGGCCTCTTTTGGCCGGTAAGCCGGAAGATGGCCGGATCGACGCGCAGGTTATTCAACCCTATTATGCGGGGCTGCTTGCTCGTGAATCTGGTTTGGATGTTACCATCGAGTTGGTCGATGATGTGGTGACCATCGCGGCGGTTAAAACCAAATAGGTACGTTAGTGCAGTTCCCTACGCGTGAATACTTGTGCGGGGATATTGAAATAACTCGTTAACTAAAATACCCGCAATCTGTGCCGATACTTGAAACCGGCGCGATTGCGGGTATTTTTTTAGGCGAGCAAATGGATGAATTGCTAAGCGATTTTTTGACGGAGACAATCGAAAGCCTAGAGCTGGTCGATACCCAGTTGGTGGACTTCGAAAAGAACCCTGATGACAGTGAGATTTTAAGACGCATATTTCGTCTGGTGCATACGATTAAGGGCACTTGCGGGTTTTTGGATCTGCCACGTCTTGAGGCCTTAACCCACGCAGCTGAAAGTTTGATGGGACAATATCGAGATGGTGCGCCTGTTGTGGGGGATGGGGTTCAAACCATCCTGTTGTCCATTGATCGGGTGAAAAGCCATTTGGACGTTTTGGGCGAAACTGGGGTTGAGCCTGATGGCAACGATAATGATCTGATAGAAGCGCTTAGCCGGTTGGCCAATGCGTCAAATTCAGCGGATCAATTTGCCGAACAGCCGCATGAAGCCCAAGGCGCACCCCTTGATCCATTGGAGGCGGCGTTTTTAGCAGCGCCCGGGCCAGATGATCCAATAGAGCCGCCAACGGCTCAACCAAGTGCTGAAATTTCGCTTGCGACGAACAGCGTATCTCAAAACAACAAGGCTCCTGATTTAGGTGAGGACGCAAAAAAGCCGAAATCTTCATCGGGCCAGGTCGGCAATCCGCCTGCTATTCGTGTTCAGTTGCCTGTGCTTGAAGGTTTGATGACCATGGTTTCTGAGCTGGTTCTCACGCGGAACCAGCTTATGGCGATCTCGCGGGATCGGGAGGAAAGTGAATTTCACGCGCCATTGCATCGCCTTTGTTCGGTAACCGCTGAGTTGCAAGACGGGGTTATGAAAACGCGGATGCAGCCGATTTCGGCTGCGTGGCAAAAAATGCCTCGATTGATCCGCGACTTATCTAAGGATTTAGGCAAGGAAATCTCCCTTGAGATGTCGGGTGAAGATACCGAGCTTGATCGGCAGATATTGGAGCAAATCAAAGATCCGCTTACCCATATGGTGCGCAATGCTGCGGACCATGGCCTGGAAACTGGCCCCGAACGCCAAGCTGCGGGCAAACCGGCAAACGGAATTGTGCGGCTGAATGCTTGCCACGAAGGTGGGCAAATTGTCATTGAGATTTCGGATGATGGCCGTGGCCTTGATGTCGAACGGCTAAAACAAAAAGCGCTAGAAAAGAAAGTTGTTTCAGAAACCGAACTCGCCACCATGAGCGATGCGCAGGTTCAACAGCTTATTTTTCATCCCGGATTTTCCACAGCGACCGAAGTCACCAGCGTTTCTGGGCGCGGCGTTGGGATGGACGTGGTGCGCGCCAATGTCGAACTGATCGGCGGCGCCATTGATCTAAAATCGACCTTGGGCAAGGGCACGACGATCAGTTTGAAAATCCCTTTGACCCTCGCCATCGTGCCGGCGCTGGTCATTGCTGTGGGGGAAGAAAGATTTGCACTGCCGCAGCGCGCTGTGCGCGAACTCGTGCGGGTCAATAAACGGGCGAACAAAATTGAACATTTGAATGGGGCTTTGGTTCTCCAATTGCGCGATCACTTATTGCCCGTAGTTGGTCTGAGCGATTTGTTGGGGGTTCGGCCTGGCGAGGTGCCCGAAGAAGGGTATGTGGTGGTCACCGAAGTTGGCCCATATTGTTTCGGGCTGCTGGTGGATGAAGTGTTCCACACAGAAGAAATCGTCGTAAAGCCGATGATGGGTGCCTTGCAAGATCTTGTACATTTTTCAGGAACGACCATTTTGGGTGATGGCAGTGTGATCATGATTATGGATCCATCTGGTTTGGCAAATTCTGTTGCGCAAGCCGATATTGGCGACTTGGCGCAGCCCGTGCAGATCGAAGAGGAAGTTGACGAGACCATTCTGATAGAACTGCTGGTGTTTGAGGCCGAAAGCCATCAACGCCAAGCCGTGCCTTTGTCGCTGGTTAGTCGACTAGAGACCGTTAATTTAGGCGAACTTGAGCAGGTCAATGGGCAATATCTGTTGCAATATCGAGGCATGTTGATGCCCATTAGAATGTTGTGTGGCCCCCCCCCAGAAACGGGTAAAATGTCGATGTTGGTATTCGAAGATCGAGGTTTTCGACTTGGTTTGGTCGTTTCCCAAGTGATTGATATTATTTCGGACCGTATGGACATTGATATTGAAGCCCGTCGTGACGGGTATCTTGGCACGGCCATTGTTCGGGAACGCGCCACTGAAATTTTGGATATGTCTCATTTCATGTCGGTGGAGCATCCAAAATCGCTTGAGCGTATTCCCGCAGACGGATCGGTTGATCGCAAGCGCCTTCTTTATGCCGAAGACAGTGCTTTTTTCCGAAACATGCTGGTGCCAATTTTTAAAAGCGCTGGGTTTGACGTGACTGTTTGTGAAGATGGTGAAACCGCACTGGCAGCTGCTACAAAGAGCGCGCAATATGATCTTATTGTTACGGATATTGAAATGCCGGGGATGGACGGTTTTTCGCTCGCGCGATCAATAAGAGAATTACCACATCAAGTAAAAACACCGGTGATTGCCTTGTCAGCATATGATGCGCCAAGTGTTAAAAACCGTGCGCAAGAAGCTGGACTGTTTGATTTTGTGCTTAAGGGAGATCGGGAGCACCTTAGTGATGCCGTTGGTCGCGCTGTGAAATCAAAAGAACTGGAGGCAGCATGATCAATGAGCAAAAAAATACCGGGGATATGATCCAGGTTGTGACGTTGCGGATCGGAGGGCAACTATTCGCGGTAAATCTTGAAGTGGTGGAAGATGTTTTTAAGCCGGAACAATTCACGCCCATTCCATCGGTGAAGCCGGAAATCGCTGGGATATTGAACCTGCGTGGCCGGATTATTGTTGCGGTGAACACAGAGTTCTTGCTGGGCCTGCCGATCACTGAGGGAACAATGATTGGTCGGCAGATGGTCAATGTTAAATATTTAAACGAATCTTATGGACTTTTGGCCGATAGTGTCGGTGATGTCGTTGCGCTTTCAGCGGCTGATATCAAACCGAACCCGATCAATCTTGGTGGGAATTTGGCGGTCTATAGTCAAGGTATTCTTCGGCTCAATGATGAGTTGATGGTGGTTTTGATGGCAGATCAATTGATCGCCAAAATTCTGCATCAGGAGGCTGCCTAGTTCTAAACGTGAATTTTTTGAAGGAGAAACGCGATGAAAACCTGTCTTGTTGTTGATGACAGCAGTGTAATTCGCAAAGTAGCCCGCCGTATTATTGAAGACATTGGCTATGAAGTTGATGAAGCTGAAGACGGTCGTGATGCCTTTGAAAAATGCGCAAAATCCATGCCGGACACCATCTTTTTGGATTGGAACATGCCCGTTATGTCCGGCATAGAGTTTTTAAAAGAATTGCGCAGCTATGTTGGGGGCGAAACCCCGAAAGTAATATTCTGCACCACAGAAAATGATGTGGGGCAAATCGCGATGGCGCTCAAGGCTGGTGCCAACGAATATATGATGAAGCCTTTTGATCGGGATATTCTGGAACAAAAATTCCTGTTGCTCGACCAAAAGTAATTACGGTCGAAAGGAGCGTCCTTATGGAGGCGCAATTGATGCACGGCGCAAAATCTGCGCCGGCACGGGTGATGCTTGTTGACGATTCTGCGGTAATTCGGGGTATAATTCGGCGTTGGATCGAGGATGAACCCACACTCCATGTGGTTGCGAGCGCGACCAATGGCCATGAAGCAATTGAAGAAGCCAAGATTACGCGACCAGATCTGATTGTATTGGATTTGGAGATGCCCGTTATGACGGGGATGGACGCGTTGCCTGAATTGATAAAGATTGTGCCCGATGCCAAGATTTTGATTTCATCAGCACTGACGACAAAAAATGCACGCGTTTCTCTTGCAGCGATAAGCGCGGGGGCAACCGATTATCTTGCCAAGCCAGATGTGGGCAGCTCGAGGGAAACTTATCGGATTGAACTGTTGGGCAAACTTCGGGCGCTGGCGTCGACATTCGGACCTGCAGATCTTGTTGTTGGCTCAGGCAAATTGCAACTTGCAAGTGAACGTTCATGGAAGGGGAAAATGTCCGTTCTCGCGATTGGCGCCTCTACTGGTGGGCCCCAAGCCCTAAGTGACTTGTTCGACGCCCTTAGCGGTCAACTGGATGAATGTGCGGTACTTGTTACCCAGCATATGCCCGCCCATTTTACCCGATTGCTGGGCGAAGACTTGGCCAAGCGTGCCAAGCTTTTCGGCGGTGAGGCGATTGATGGCGCTGAGATAAAGCCCGGGCATCTCTACATCGCACCGGGGGGCTTTCACATGCGGGTTGAAAAGCGTGATGGGCAAGTGCGAGTTGGGCTTGGGACTGATCCGGCGATTAATTTTTGTAAGCCGTCCGTCGACCCCATGTTTCAATCCATCGTGAGCCAATATGGTGCCAACTGTGTCGGCGTTATTTTGACGGGGATGGGCAGTGATGGCACTGCAGGGGCGGAAGCTATCTACAGAGCTGGCGGTTTGGTGATCGCACAAGATCAAGCCACAAGCACCGTGTGGGGAATGCCTGGCGCTGCGGTTTCGGCTGGTGTTGTTGATCGCATGTTGGCATTGCCCAAAATCGGACCCGCCATCCTAGCAGCCAAAGGAAACGTGAGATGAGCATCGATCAAGATACTTTTGATAAAATCGCGCGTTTTGTTGTTTTGGAAAGTGGCATCAAACTGTCAAAAAACAAAGCCTATATGATGGAAACGCGGCTTGCGCCGATCTTGACGCGGTTTGGTATTTCCAGCTTTCAAAATTTGGCCATGCGGCTTTTGATGGCAACGGCCGAGTTACGTCAGGCGGTCGTTGATGCGATGACCACCAATGAAAGTTTTTTCTTTCGGGATCAAACGCCATTTGATCTGTTCAACAACATCATTTTGCCCAAGCTCGTGGAACAAAAATCCGGCACTGGCAAGGGCTTGAATATTTGGTGCGCCGCAGCGGCGACGGGGCAAGAAGCCTATTCCCTGGCCATTTCGGTGTTGGAGAATGCGAAGTTGCTGGAGGGTTTAAACGTCAAAATTCTGGCGACTGATATTTCCCAATCGGCTTTGAAAACCGCACAAGATGGGCTTTATAATCAGTTTGAAGCACAACGCGGATTGAGCGCCCAGCGGCTCATCACCCATTTTGACCAAGAAGGGACGGCTTGGCGTGTAAAACCAAATGTGCGTGCGCTTGTTGAATTTAAAGAGCTGAATTTGCTGCAACCTCTGGGAAATATCGGCCGCATGGATATTGTGTTTTGCCGCAATGTGCTCATTTATTTTGATGTGGAAACCAAGCAAAAAGTTCTGCTTGGCATAAGAAAACAGATGAACCCGGATGGATATTTAATGCTCGGCGCGGCGGAGACACTAATTGGCATCAGCAAGGAGTTTTTGCCGACCGGGGAGCACCAAAACCTGTTTCAGCCAGCTTCAAGTCTCTAATCCAAAAATGTTTATAGAGAAAACAAAAAGCCCTACCAAAATGGCAGGGCCCTGAAATTCTTGAATGTGACGAAAAGCGTTACGCGCTTTCGGACAATTCGTTCTCGTCTGGTTCGCGCAGTACATAACCACGGCCCCAAACGGTTTCAATGTAGTTTTTGCCGCCCGTTGCGGTCGAAAGCTTTTTGCGAAGCTTACAAATAAATACGTCGATAATTTTAAGCTCTGGCTCGTCCATACCGCCATAAAGGTGGTTGAGGAACATTTCTTTGGTCAGGGTTGTCCCTTTACGCAAAGATAGAAGTTCGAGCATTTGATATTCTTTGCCGGTGAGGTGTACGCGTTGGCCGCCTACTTCTACCGTCTTGGTATCCAGATTAACGGACAAGTCGCCAGTGTTGATGACTGACTGTGCGTGTCCTTTGGAACGACGGACAACAGCATGAATTCGTGCAACCATTTCGTCTTTATGGAATGGCTTGGTCATGTAGTCGTCTGCGCCAAAGCCCAGGCCGCGAACTTTATCTTCGATACCAGCAAGGCCAGAAAGAATAAGGATCGGGGTTTGCACTTTAGCGACCCGCAATGTGCGCAACACTTCGTATCCGCTCATGTCAGGTAAGTTCAAATCAAGCAAAATGATGTCATAATCATAAAGCTTGCCTAGATCTACGCCCTCTTCGCCTAGATCAGTCGTATACACATTGAAACTCTCAGATTTGAGCATAAGCTCAATACTCTGCGCGGTTGCGCTGTCGTCCTCAATTAGGAGTACCCGCATTTCGTTCCCCTTGTCCTTTTGTTCCGTCATGGAACCCAAGCAGTGCTGCCAACCATCGGCGCACCAGTTAATGAATCCTACTGGATATGAAATTACCCTAGTGAGAAATAGTTAACAAAGTTTAATTCACTTCCGCAATATGCATCTGTTAAGTTTTTCAAATTAGATTAAGTTGTTGAAAACAAAAGAAAAATTGATGGTTATCAACTTAATAATTTAGTTTAAGAAAAGGTTGCAACCGACTCTTTGGACTCGGTGAATTGGCAGTTACTGACGATGTATGGAATTGCGTGTGGGCGATAAATTATTTCGCTTGAACTCTGTTAATAGTGCGTTTTTGTAAAGGAATCGTTAGCATTAACCGAATCAAAAGGATTGGCGCACGATTTGGAATCTCTAATTGCCGATATAGATGCGATGGACGCGGTGGAAGTTTTTGGCCGGGTTAAAACCGTGCAAGGGCTGCTGGTGGAAGTCATCGGCCCGGTGCGTGAGTTGCGCGTGGGCGGACGCGTTGCCATCGAAACGCGGCTTGGCCACAATCTAATGTGCGAGATTGTTGGTTTTGAAGATGATTATGCTCTTTGCTTGCCGTTTGGCCCGCTTGAAGGCGTACGGCTTGGCTGTAAAGCGATCTTTTATTCGCATGGCGGCACGGCTCAGCCCGCTCAAGGCTGGCTTGGGCGGGTGATCAATGCAAATGGCGATCCCATTGATGGTGGACCTTCTATACTAAAAGGTGCTGATCATTATTCTTTGCGCGCATCTCCGCCAGCCGCCCATGAGCGGGCGCGGGTTGGACCACCGATTGATCTCGGGGTGAAAGTTTTGAACACGTTCACCACTTGTTGCGATGGGCAGCGGATGGGTATTTTCGCGGGGTCTGGGGTTGGTAAGTCGGTTTTGATGTCGATGCTGGCACGCAATACCGACGTTGATGTCGCCATCATTGGCCTGATCGGTGAGCGCGGACGTGAAGTCCAAGAATTTATTGAAGACAATTTGGGGGTCGAAGGGCTTAAACGGGCCATTGTTGTTGTAGCAACTTCGGATGAGCCGGCTCTAATGCGCAGACAAGCGGCCTATATGACCCTAACACTGGCCGAATATTTCCGCGATCAAGGCCAGCGGGTGTTGTGCATGATGGACAGTTTAACCCGTTTTGCGATGGCGCAGCGCGAGATCGGGTTGGCGACGGGTGAACCACCCACCGCGAAGGGATATCCGCCTACTGTTTTCACTGAATTGCCAAGATTATTGGAAAGAGCGGGGCCAGGGTTAAAAAATTCTGGTTCTGTTACCGGACTTTTTACAGTTTTAGTAGAAGGTGATGATCATAATGAACCTATTGCTGATGCTGTTCGCGGTATTTTGGATGGGCACATTGTAATGGAAAGGGCGATTGCCGAGCGGGGAAGGTACCCGGCGGTAAATGTTTTGAGGTCCATTTCACGCACGATGCCGGGCTGTGTTCCGGACGAATTTCGGCCCGTTTTGCTGAAAGCGCGTGAATATATGTCAGTATTTGCTGACATGGAGGAATTGATCCGTTTGGGGGCCTATCGGTCTGGATCAGATCCGAAAGTGGACACGGCCATTTCCATTGCGCCGCAATTGGACGCGTTTTTGTCTCAATTGCAGGACGAGCGGATAACCCTAGAAGAAGGTTATCGTCAGCTTGCCGAGATTGTCGCCAGTGTAGAAGGCGGCGGGAATGAAGACTTGGTTGGGTAAGGAGTACAAGTCATGAAGTCACGGAATGAGAGCCTCATTCGTTTGAGGAAATTCACAGTTGATGAAAAGCGTCGCGGTGTGACGCAAATCGAGATGATGGTTGCCGATTTTGAACGTATGGCGGCCGAATTGGATCAACAGATCGAAATTGAGCATCAAAAAACCGGCATCACGGATGTTGGTCATTTTGCTTATTCAACTTTTGCCAAAGCGGCAGCAACGCGTCGAGACAATCTCACCGCGTCAGCTGACGAAATGCGCGGCAAGCTAGAAGCAGCGCAAGACGAGTTGGCAGAGGCGGTTGAAGAGCTCAAAAAGATCGAGTTGCTTGAAGCGCGCGAACATGCACGCGAAGCGGCAGAAGAAACCAAGCGCGATCAAGCCGAGATGGACGAAATTGCCCTCATGCGGCGTCATCGCAAATAAGTTTTAAGCTAGGGCTTTTTTGAAGCATTTTTAAGCAAGGCATGATTCTGTCCTGTGTTCTGAAAAGCGTCATAAACGCTGAATTCTACTTACCCGGATTTATTGAGGTTGCAGGCCATGAGGCGTGCGACCTTTTTGGGGTTTTGGTTTTGGTGGGGAGCTTGAACAATGGGTTTTTTTAACGGAGTCCGCTAAGCGGACTTTGCTGTCGTTCGCGCCATTGTTTTCAACGACTGCTTTCGTGCATCACTTAGCCTTGCGATATCGCTTTGGCTTCGTGTTCTCGCGAACAACTATGCCCTTGGCTTCAAGGTCGAGACGGACAGCACCAAGCCACCATCCGAGTTTTTGGCCACCGGGAAACAAGTCCCCCGAAACCCGTTCCAAAATTGCAGCTTTGGCCTCTGCTTCCGTGAGGCCGGGCGATGAAGGTGCCAAGGCGTCCAACAAGGCCGTTCTGACAGCCTCATATTTGACGCGGTCCACTTTTTTCGTCCGCCCCGGTGACATGACATTTTCGATCTCGATCTTTTCCGGTTCAGGCATCCAGCCCCCCCTCAACAAACGTGATTTTTGGCGTGCGGAAGCCCGTGCTGACTGCCATCCACAACAGCCGCCTCGCGACACCGAAGGGAACGGGTTTGCCGTTTGGCACGTCTTTTGGAAGCACACTCATGTCATCCAAGTCATTGCAAAACATTCTAAATTGGAGTGGCGGCGCTTCGGCTTCTGGCCAATTGACTGCATAAAGGCTGATCCATGGTCCCGGCTCAAAATCCAAGAACATCGGCGTATTGCAGCAGGTCGCGATAACGCGCCGCGTTTTGCTGTCGGGCGTCAGTCGGTGTTCCTTGAGGCGGGCAGCGCCATCGACGCAAGAAACCTTATCCGTCCTGCAAATCAAGACGGGAGTTCCGCCGTGATCGTTGGCAATGTTAATCCCGTCGGGTAGAAAGGCAAAAATTTCCGCTGCGTTCCGGCAGCTGTCGCAAAGACACTCGTTGCTCATGGACGGGACACCATCAATCTCCAGTGTTACCTTGCCACAGCAGCAGGAAAGTCGTGCATCTTCTATCATTTTGGCCTCCATAATCATTGATTAGAATGATCATTCCATTTAGCGTATGTCAAGGGTGATTGCGCAACACAGATGCAAGAGGAGCCACGACAGATGTCCAACGGCGCAAGCACGAGAATTGCCCGCAGCAAGGCGAGGATCATCGCGGCGGCAGCAGATATCTTCATAGAGAACGGGTTTCTCGGGACGAGTATGGAAGACATCGCTTTCCGCGCAGACGTGTCTGTCCAAACGATTTACACGCATTTTCAGAACAAAGAGGGCTTGTTCACCACTGTCATTCGTGATCTCGCGGGCGGCGCTGCAAGCGCGATCGGGCAGGAAGTCGGTTCTCTGCCAGCCGACATCACCCCGAGAGAATGGTTGACCAAGTTCTCGAAAGAACAACTACGCATCGTCCTGACGCCGCGCTTGATGCAGCTTCGCCGCATGATTATTGGTGAGGCCTTGCGCTTTCCCGATCTGGGAGCAGCACTATACAAAGCGGGGCCAGGTCGTGCCATCGCCCGGTTGACGGGTATATTTGAGGCTTTCTCTGCTAGAGGTGCCCTGAACATCAAATCCCCGGAGGTCGCAGCGAAGCAATTCAACTGGCTGTTAATGGGCGGGCCGACAACCGAGATCATGCACTTCGGCGATACTGCCATCCCTTCCCACGATGAATTGCGGTGCCACGCCGAGCAAACGGTCGAGATGTTTTTGGCCGCATATGAATGAGCTCTGACCGTCAAATGCGGTCATTCGTTCAGAGTGCAGCATCGGTGACTCTGGGTTCAAAGCAGACTATTTTTGCTGATTAAACAGCGGGAATTCGAAATCGTGGTAAGTAAGTGTCGATCTTGCTTTTATGCCCAATGTGCGCTTGAAGTGTGTTTCTTGCCACTCAATAAGGTTTTCGCGTGCGCATCAATGACACCATCACACTTGCCGATTGGGAACTGAGTGAACAGTTTACGCGCGCTTCGGGGCCGGGTGGGCAGAATGTGAACAAGGTGAGCACGGCGGTTGAACTGCGATTTGAGGCGGGGCGGTCGCCGAATTTGTCTGATGCGGTGAAGCGTCGGCTGAAGCGGTTGGCCGGTCGGCGCTGGACCCTGGAGGGGGCGATTGTGATTTTTGTGCAAGACACGAGATCTCAAGCGCGCAACCGCGACATCGCGCGGGAACGACTAACTGAGTTGATCTTAAAGGCTGCTGAAAAACCAAAATATCGGGTGGCGACAAAACCGACCTTTGGCTCGGTAAAACGTCGATTGGTGGCGAAGAAAGTGCGTGGTGATGTGAAAAAGTTGCGCGGTAAAGTTGATGAGTAAACGCTGTGGCGCATACTCATCAATTTTGCATAAATCCGGTCTTTTCAATGGACATGGAGTTTAGCGGCTCAAGTTGTGACCATCGCAGGTGCTTAAAGCGCACGCATCCGGTTGTTGCGTGCATTATGCTCGACTTCTGCCATGCCCAAAATTTCCATAACGGGGGGAATGTAGTTGCCAAATCGGCCGCGTAGACCTTTTTTGAACCCATACCAGCCGCCCACAGGATTGCCTTCTGAACGGCCCCAACTTTCGACGGTGCCTTCGGCAGCTGCTTTTTGTTCGTCGGCATTGCCCAAAGGCATCCAATCGCCGTGTTCTTTCAACATGGCATGCAAATCATCAAGACATTGCAGGTGATAACGAAGTTGGGTTTTACCCACTTGCACCACGAGGGCCGGTGGCTCTGCGTCGGGTGCGCGATAGGCTTCAAATTCAGATTTTCCCGGCGGGGTTTTTAAAACCCAAGGGTCTGTTTCAGTGCCGGCGCCTTTTACGATGATGCTCATGTTGTTTCTCCTTTAGGGTTAGACTAGCGGTTTTCGACTTCATTTTCGACGTGAGTTTTAAGCCCGTCGGCGAATTGTTTGAATGAGGGATTGAGGTCTGGGATGGATTTCCAAATCATCGGCAACATCGCACCGGTAAATTCTTCGCGCATTTTGAAGTGGGTTTGGTCGCCATCTGGCGTCAGACTATAGGTGCGTTGGCCTTTGAATAGGCCAAATGGCATGCCGCTTGCCCAAGTCATGGACTGGTTTGGGAAAAACCGAACAACCTTAAGTTTGAATGTGCGGCCCGGTGCGGCTTCCGCTTGTAGTTCCAGTTTTTCGCCTTTCGCAATTTTGCCCTTTAGTGAGGTGATGCCAGACGGCCAGCTCATTAAGTCTTGTGTGTTTGTGAGAGCAGCCCAGATTTTTTCCGGTGTTGCATTGATGGTTGAGGTGGCTTCAAAATATTCCATGATCTCTCTCGCGTTTGTTTTGTTGAAAGCTAATATAAACGGGCTTATATGTCATCTATTGTCATATATGGATTTTGTTCAAAATGCGTGCATCGCGGCTGCTTAAAATATTGTTATTGCTGCAAAATCGCGGGAAACTGACGGCGTCGGAATTATCAATAGAATTGGAAGTTTCACTCAGAACCATCATGCGCGACGTTGATGCGCTCAACGAAGCCGGGGTGCCAGTTGTCAGTTTGCGCGGCAATCTGGGGGGCATTGAATTGGGTTTTGGCTATCGCACACGGTTGAACGGGTTGAGTGACGATGAACTGGCGGCGCTGGATTTGTTGCTGGCTTATGGGCAGCAGGGCCCGTCGATTTTCGGGCTAGACGACGCAGCGACGGCGGTGAAGCTAAAGATTGAAAGCACCATTCCGGAAAAAAGACGGCAATCGGCACCCTCAATATTAGAAAATGTGAGGTTGGAAGGGACTTCAATTCTGGGGGCGGAGACAGACCAGCCATTGCTGCAAGCGCTGGGCGAAGCCATACGCGCCGGTAAATCAGTGCGGCTTAAACTGAAAGCTGACAGTAAACTTGGTCGACGTGCCTATTGGCCCCGTCAGCTAGCTTATGATGGGGCCGAATGGAGCGTTGAGATGCGGTTGCACAATGGTGACGAGGAAACAGTGCCGTTGAACGATATAGATATCATTCATGTACATGCGAGCTAGTTGATGTTTGTCAGCGACCTATGTGCTTTTGTTCGCCTTGAGTACTGAACGCAAATACTTGGCGGCAGATCTGAAATGGCTTGGCCCTGCAGCTTCTGCCCAACGACCGGTTGTCCAATTGTTGTTCGCGCCTTTCATTGGGCCGCCATAAAGCTCTTCATCTGAGTGGCTTTGTATGAACTTTTCCAGTTTTGTTTTATTGGTTTCCAACAATTGCTTGGCGTCTGCCCAGCTCAGCGTTTCTTGGCTTTCGCGTAGGTCGGCATTGTAGCGCTTGAGGTCGTTCCATTTGTAACCTTTAGCGGGGAAAGAGACTTCCTTTTCCGCATGGCCGTCAGCATACCAGCCTAAGAAAAGCTCGATCCAGTGCGCCCGGTGCCCGATCGTGTCTTTGATTGAAGCATCGTCAGTTTTAGTCAGCGCCGTGGGTTCATCGATTTGGTCGATGAGTTTTATTAGTTTTGTATATTCGTTTCTTGTGACGGCGAGTAGATCAGTTTTGTTTGTCGCGGCTGGCATGGTTCACCTCTTCCTTAAATGAGGATAGGAGATGTGCCAATGTCTGCCATGACTGAAATCAAACGCATAAGAAATGATGTTGATCAGCCAAACTGGGCCCGGTGTAGTTCAGCATAAACACCGTTCTTCTTCAGCAGTTCCGCATGACTACCTTGTTCTGCTATGCCTTTTTCATTGACCACAATAATGCGGTCGGCATTGCGAATGGTGGCCAATCGGTGTGCGACAACAAGGGTTGTGCGACCTTTGGAAAGTTCGGTCAACGCACTTTGAATGGCGACTTCGGTTGCGGTATCCAAAGCAGATGTTGCTTCATCCAAAATGAGGATGGGTGGATTTTTCAAAAAGATCCGCGCTATCGCTAAACGTTGTTTTTGGCCGCCGGATAGTTTGACGCCACGTTCCCCGACAATTGTATCCAGTTGGTTAGGCAATGATTTGATGAATGGGGTGAGGGATGATCGCTCTACCGCTTGCCAAATATCGTCATCGTTTGCGCCCAACCGGCCATAGGCAATGTTCTCGCGGATGGTACCACCAAATAGGAAAACATCCTGAGCGACAATGCCGATTTGGCTGCGCAACGATTGTTGGGCGATGTCACGGATATCAATGCCATCAACACTTATGCCGCCGTTTTGAACTTCATAAAAGCGGGGCAGTAACGAGCAAATGGTGGTTTTGCCAGAGCCGGACGGGCCGACAAAGGCAACGGTTTCACCGGCTTTAATTTGCAGGTTGAGATTGTTGAATATTTTGGCGGTTTTGCCATAGGAAAAGCTGACATCTTTATATTCGATGTCGCCGTTCAAGTGGCTTACCTTTTGCGCATTTGGCTTATCTTTAATGTCAGGGTCCGTATCCATCAGGATTGTAAAGCGCTTGAATCCGGCGATGCCCTTTGGGTAGCTTTCCAACACAGATGTGATTTTGTCGATCGGTCGGAAGAACACGTTGACCAGCAGCAAAAAGCCAATAAATCCGCCATAGGACAATTCGCCAATCATGACGAAATAGGTGCCAGCTAACATCACGATTAACTGCACCAGACGCGTGCTGAAATAGGACATGGAAATGCTGGCGGTCATATAGGCGTAGGCGCTTAGTTTGGTGTTGCGATATCCCTCATTGTTGATCTCGAACTGCGCTTTTTCGTGTTCTTCGTTGCCGAAGGCTTTGACCACGCGGATGCCGCCAACGGTTTCGCCTACCCTTGTGTTGAACTCGCCGACTTGGTGAAAAAGTATGCGCCAGTTCGCGGTCATGCGCGCGCCATATCGGCTGACCAGCCAAGTGATGAAAGGCACGATAATCGTTGTCGTTAGGGCAAGCTGCCAGTGGACGGTAAACATCAAAATGAACGCGCCGACAAACGTCATGATGGCGATGAACAGGTCTTCTGGCCCATGGTGGGCTACCTCGCCAACTTCTTCCAAGTCCTTGGTGACGTTTGTGATCAATTGGCCGGTTTTGGTGTTGTCAAAATAGCTAAAGCTAAGTTTTTGAATATGGTTGAACGCTTCGCGGCGCATGTCCGTTTCAATGCTGATGCCTAAAGCGTGGCCCCAATAGTTCACAATCGCCATAAGCCCAGTATTCAGGGAATAGACCATTAAAAGCAAAACAGCGACACCTGCAATTAAACCCCAGTTTTGGCCGGGCAATAGCGTGTCGATAAATAGTTTCACCGCCAATGGAAATGTTAACTCCAATAGACCGGCAACAACGGCGCTGCCGAAGTCCAAAAAGAAGAGCTTTTTGTAGGGTCGGTAATAGCTAAAAAAGCGGCGCAACATGATTGTTCCAACTTAGAAATAGGTTTGAAAATGTGCATCAGGTGGGGTCGCAATATTTCACAATTATGGGCTGTCTGACAACTGCAATATCAGCCGCTGCCGTATTTGCACTGTGGACGTGACAATTCTGCATCAAGGTCAGTTGACATGATAATTGATTCGATATATCTAGAATTATAGAAATAATAAATGAGGCATTTATGAACGTCGATTTGATCATGGCCGCCCAAGCCTTCGCCGCAATGGGGTCAGAACCCCGGTTGGAGGTTTTGATGTGCTTGGTGCGTGCTGGCAAAAAGGGTCTGCTGGTTGGTGATATTCAGACGCGAACAAATATTCCCGCATCAACGCTCAATCATCACCTCAAGTTTATGACGGCCGCTGGGTTGGTCGACCAAGAAAAGCAGGGGCGCACGATCATCAATCGCGCCAATTTTGAACAGATGGACACATTGGCTGGGTTCATTCTCAAGCAGTGTTGCATTGACGAGAAACAAGCCCATGCAAACACAAATTTGGATGCAGGAAAGAAGGATCAGGACAATGTCTGACGTTACGCAGGGTCGGGGTTGGCGACCAAATTTCCAACCGATGAAAATCATAAAAAGCGTGCCATTTGCCATTGTGGTGATTTTGCTCCTGGTTGGCATCTTTGACCCATCGCAATTTATGACCATTGTCTCGTTTGCTTCATGGGCGTTTTTGCGCACTTTGCCGTTTATCTTGGTTGCGGTTTTGCTGATCGGGTTTTTGAAAGCAACCGGTGCCGAGGCCCTTGTTGGTCGGGCATTTGAGGGACGCGAAATGCAGGCGATCTTTTTAGCGGCGCTGATTGGTGGGCTCTCGCCCTTTTGCTCCTGTCAGGTCATTCCATTTATCGCCGGGCTTTTGACTTTGGGTGCGCCCCTGTCTGCTGTGATGGCATTTTGGCTTTCCTCGCCGCTGATTGATCCACCCTCGTTTGTGATCACCGGTTCTGTGCTTGGTTGGGAGTTCGCGATTTCGAAGGCCGTGTTTGCCGTGTCGCTTGGTCTGTTGGGTGGTTTTGCGATTAAACTTGTGGGCAATCGTGGGTCAATCGGAAATCCCCTTAGAGAAGATTACAAAGCTTCGACCTGCGGTGCAGGCAAGTTCAAAGGCAAGCCGAAATGGACATTCTGGGAAGAACAAGAGCGCGTTGCGGTGTTCAAGAAGGAAGGGTCTTCAAACCTGCTGTTCTTGGGTAAATGGTTGGCCTTTGCCTATGTGATGGAAGCATTGTTGGTCACCTATGTTCCCGCATCGTTTATCGCACAATTTGTTGGCGGTGACGGTCTTGCGCCTATCGCCATTGCGGCCGCTGTTGGTGCGCCGGCTTATCTAAACGGTTATGCGGCTATCCCGCTGGTGAATGGGCTGATCGATCAAGGCATGTCAGTTGGGGCTGCTATGTCCTTTATGATCGCGGGTTCTGTAAGCTCGATCCCGGCGATGACGGCTGTATTTTCACTCGTAAAACGGCAAATATTCGCGCTTTATCTGGCATTTGGCATATCCGGTGCAATGCTTTTTGGTGTGATTTATCAATACCTTATCATCGGTGTTAGCACATAGCTGATTTGCAAGTGCAACAAAAGTTGAAAGGGGAAGTGCAGTTATTTCTTTGCACTTCCCCTTTTTCATGGCTAATCCTGTTGTCAGATCGGGGGCAAGACCCCAATAACGACAATTGATGGAAGCAAACCCAAAAGAGGTTCGCGGCATCAACAAGGGGATAGCGCATGTTTGTCAGCGTATTTGAGATATTTAAGGTCTCCATTGGGCCTTCTTCTTCACACACGATGGGGCCGATGGTGGCCGCTACTCGTTTTGTTGAACACTTGGCTAAAAACAAAGGCCGGTTTGATAGAGGCGATCAATGTCAACTTGAGTGCAAGTTGCAAGGTTCGCTTGCTTTCACCGGCAAGGGACACGCTACGGATCAAGCCATTTTGTTTGGTCTATGTGGATTTTCGCCAGAAACATTTGAGCGCGATGAAGCCAATGATCGGCTGGTTAAGTTAGGCATTGGCAAACAGATCGAAATCGCCGACGGCTTTAGCGTTGGGCTTGATCCTGAAACCGCGATCATTTTTGATTATGATACCACCCAAATGCCGCATCCAAACACTATGGTTCTCTCCCTGATCGGCCCAGAAGGGGACGTGCGGTTTGAAGAGACTTATCTCTCGATTGGTGGCGGATTTGTTTTGACGATGAAAGAGCACCAAAATGTCGATAAGTTGGAACAACGGGTTGAAGCGATTGCCATTCCGTTTCCGTTCCATAGTGCGGCGGAAATGCTCGAGATGGGGAATGCGCATGGCAAAACCATTGCCGAGATGAAGCGCGCGAACGAACTGACCCGGATGACTGAAACAGACCTCAATATTGGGCTGAAAAAGCTTTGGGCGGTAATGGATGATTGCGTCGAACGCGGGCTGGAGGGCACTGGCATTTTACCCGGTGGGCTAAAAGTTAAACGTCGCGCCGCTGCCGTTCGTGATAAGCTGATCGAGCAACGGGGCACAAATTTGCAAATGCCCCATGCGGCGAACGACTGGATTTCGCTTTATGCGATGGCGGTCAACGAAGAAAATGCCGCCGGGGGTCAAGTGGTCACTTCGCCAACCAACGGCGCGGCGGGGGTTTTCCCAGCTGTTATCAAATATTATTTAAACCATGTGCCAGGCGCCACCATGGCCAAGGCACACGAGATGCTTTTGGTTGGCGCGGCCATCGGGGGACTGATCAAGCATAACGCCTCGATTTCTGGCGCTGAGGTTGGTTGTCAGGGTGAAATCGGTTCGGCATCTGCTATGGCCGCTGCTGCAATTTGCGCGGTGCTTGGCGGGAGCAATGAGCAGGTGGAAAACGCGGCTGAGATCGCGTTGGAACATCATTTGGGCATGACGTGTGACCCAATCGCTGGACTTGTGCAGGTGCCGTGTATCGAGCGCAACGGCATGGGCGCGATCAAGGCGATCGCCGCAGCTTCACTGTCGCTGAATGGTGATGGTACGCACATTGTGCCGTTGGATGCGTGTATTAAAACCATGTATGAAACGGGCAAGGATATGGACAGCCGGTATAAAGAAACGTCGCTTGGTGGCTTGTCGGTCGCGCTGCCCGCTTGTTGAGTGGGGTAACGGGTTTGGACGACAGCATTGTTGAAATCAGGTGCAATGACACATTGGTGTTGGTTCCCCAATTGGCGGTCCATGCTGAAGCGCTTTTTCAAATCTTGCAGCCAAAAGAAATCTATGCGTTCTTGGACAACGAAGCGCCAACAGACTTTGCATCATTTGAAGCGCGGCTGAAACGGCTTGAAACGCGATGTTCGCCGGACGGGGACGAACAGTGGTTGAATTGGGTTGTATGCTTAAAGGGGGAAACCGCTGGCTATGTCCAAGCGACTGTCTATCCGGATAGTACCTGCGAAATCGCCTATGTGCTCAACCCCATATTTTGGGGGCAGGGTATTGCCACATTGGCAACTGAGGCAATGATGAAATTTATCGTAGAGAACTATGGCGTTATCGCGTTTTTCGCCGAAATTGATGCGCAGAATGTGGGCTCGATAGGTTTGGTGCAGCGGTTGGGGTTTGAACAGGTGCCCCACGATGCAGTTGAGGTGAAGTTTGTAAAACTCGTGAATGCTGGATGAGGCTTTCATTGATCTCGAATTGATGGTTCAAATAATACAAATCAAAATGCTCAGAGCGCCGTCGTTTTCGTCGTGCTTGGCAAATTAGGTCTTTTCACCTTCCTCATAAAGATATTGCCAAGGTGCCACGGGAGTTAAACATGCGCCCATGCTGTCAATAACTGATTGTAGGTCACCACGTGCAACTGCGTCGTCTAAAAAAGCGAGGCGCTCAGGCGTAAATATATGGTCTGGGTGGCGTGTATCGGGCGCATGAACGGTCTGCTGCCAGTTTTCCCAAACAAAGCGTTTTTGGAAGTAATATTCAATGTCAGGGTGCAGGATGACGGTTGGGCGGCTAAATTCAAAAGCTGACAAAAATTCATGGGCCCATCGGGGCTCGTTGAGTCGAACGTAAGTTAGAAATTTTTCAATTTTTTCTGCAAGCGCTTCGGATTTGTTGCTTCGGTCGCGATTTACGAATTTGCCGCAGTAAAGGAGGCCGCCTTCATAGTCTAAGGGATCATCAAGGGAATAGTCCTTAAATTTCTCGACTTGGTGCGTGATTGCTTGTTCTTCGAAGCGCATGAGACAAAGCAAGTCGATATCTCTTTTGGTGGCATATACGTGATGCTTCCAAGCTTCGTAGCGTTCAGTATGGTCGTTTCCATAAAGTGTGTATGCCGGATAATGTTCTTTATAGATCTCAAATTGAATCCGGTTTCCAGTTAGACAAGAAATGGGTTCATTTTTGTAAAGAGCTTTCCTTAGACGGTCGTTTTCCGTTGCGCTTTGTTCTTTGAGAAGGGGATGGAGGTGAGTTTCGAATGACCAGGCTAGCGTTTCTGCTATCCCCATTTTTGATGTAAGAGCCCAAATCAAAAATGCAGCAAGAACAACAGGTTGCCATGTTGGTCGTCGTCGTAACTTGTTCATTTATCTACGGGTCCGCTTGATCAAGTATTCTTTTAAGTACATTTAAAGGAGTATTTAACGATCTTAAGCTTCTCAGGTAAAAGTTGTAAAGAGTTACAGTCACTTCATGACAGTATCCGGGCAACTTGGTTAAAAGAAAAATCAGAGCTAGCGCGACTAATGAACAGATTGAGCGACTTGGCCGAACATCATCGAAGAAAGTTTAGAAAGCTAACCCAGGCTCGCGCAGCAACGGATGCTGTGTCACTAACAAGCAATGCAGTAGGCTTTATAAATGACCCAAGAGCACAAGCTTTGAGCGGTGCAGGTTCTGTGGCAAGCGCAATGCTAGCAACAGAAGTTCCAGAGCTGGAGCGTGAGGTGCTGGCGCTTGAACGGGATATTCAAAGTCAAAAAGTTAAGGTGCGAACTAAACAAAACCTCGTGAAAAACTACGCCAATCAGTTAGATGACATCGGAAAACAAATAAGCAAACAAGGTTGTCCAGCGATTTACCGATATTAGTCTCAATCCAAAAAATTCCGCGTGTCCGCACCATCGAAATGGCTGATAGGGGTTTGCTTGATTGCAGACAGCTCTGCCATGTTTAAATTCATCGGAGTACGCCCTTCGCCCAAGGTGACGATGGATTGCATAGGATTGATGTGCCGCAGGTTTTGCAGGTGCGGAAATTCAATTCCTTGTCGCTATGGCTATACAGACATCTAAATACTGCCGATTGTTTTCAGCCTCGCGCGGGGATGAATTTCGTTTTGGCTCATCACAACGGTTTGTGGGCGGAAACGTTCGATAATTGCGCGTACATGTGGACGGATGGGGGGTGATGTGATCATCACAGGTAGTTCGCCCATTTGTGCGGCGCTCTCAAATGCGGTTTGGATTTCCTTGATAAATTCATGCAGCCTTGAAGGGGCCATCGCTAAATGTCTGTCTGCACCTTCACCATGCAAAGCATCAGAGAAATCACGCTCCCATTCCGGGGAAAGCGTTAGAATTGGCAACGTGCCGTCAGGGGCCGAATTAGCAGCGCAAAGCTGGCGTGCTAAACGTGTGCGGACATGTTCTGCGATCAGTTTCGCGCTGGTGATATTGCCAGCAACTTCGGCAATCCCTTCAAGGATTGAAGCAAGGTCGCGTATGGAAATGCGTTCGGCCAACAGGTTCTGCAACACACGCTGAATGCCTGAAACAGAGATTTGATTTGGCACAATATCTTCGATTAGTTTTTGTTGTTCTGTGGTTAGATTGTTCAGCAATTCTTGAACATTTGCATAGCTCAACAAATCGGAAATATTGGTTTTCAAAACCTCTGTGAGGTGGGTCGAGATCACTGAGGATGGATCGACTATGGTATAGCCTTTAACCTCAGCTTCATCGCGCAATCCTGCATCCACCCAAGTTGCGGGTAAGCCGAATGTTGGCTCAATGGTGTGCTGTCCGGGCAAATTGATCTGGCCGCCCATTGGATCCATCACCATATACTGGTCGGGGAACACGTTGCCTTGGCCGGCTTCTACTTCTTTGATGCGCACAATATAGTCGTTTGGTGGCAATTGCATATTATCAAGAATACGCACAGATGGCATGATGATGCCCATGTCTGTTGCCAATTGACGGCGTAGCGCTTTTATTTGTTCGGTTAAACGATCATTGCCCTGATCATCCTCTTTGACCAATTGCAACAATCCATAACCAAGCTCGAGTTTAAGCTCATCCATTTTAAGCGCATCGGTGATCGGAGGCTCTTTTTCAGGTGCTTCCTTGGCAATTTTCTCTGCGGCCTTTTTGGCCAATGCGTTGTCGGCAACCTTGGTTTGGTCTTTTGAAAATTTATAGGCCAAATATCCCGCGCCAGCCGATAAAGCTAGAAAGGGTAAAATTGGCATGCCGGGCAAAAGCGCAAGCATCGCCATCACTGCAGAGGTCATTCCCAATGCGCGTGGATAGCCTGAGAACTGTTCGGCAAGGGCTTGGTTTGCAGTGCCGGTTACCCCGGCTTTTGATACCAAAAGACCTGCTGCGGTTGAAACGATCAGCGCGGGGATTTGGGATACCAAACCGTCGCCAACTGTGAGCAATGTATAATTGTTGGCTGCGTCGCCGATCGACATTTGTTGTTGGCCGACGCCAATGATAATGCCAGCGGCCACGTTGATAAAGGTGATTAAAAGCCCAGCGATAGCGTCGCCACGCACGAACTTTGACGCACCATCCATGGCCCCGAAAAACGAGCTTTCGTCTTCCAAAGTCTTACGGCGGACGCGGGCTGTTTCTTCATCAATCATGCCAGCGGAAAGGTCAGCGTCGATGGCCATTTGTTTGCCGGGCATTGCGTCCAAGGTAAAGCGTGCCGCAACTTCTGCGATCCGGCCAGAACCCTTTGTGATAACGATAAAGTTCACAATGATCAAAATGGCAAATACGATAATCCCGATAACGAAATTGCCTTGCATAACGAAATTGCCGAAGGCTTGAATAACGTTGCCAGCGGCGTCGGTGCCAAGGTGTCCGTTTGCCAAAATCAGGCGCGTCGTCGCGAGGTTGAGCGCCAAACGCATCATCGCTGCGATCAGCAATACGGTTGGAAATGCGGAAAACTCAAGTGGCGTCCGGATGAACAAAGTTGTCATCAAAATCAACACGGAAAAGACGATAGAGATGGCCAGCAACATATCCAACACCATCGCTGGCATCGGCATGATTAAAACCATCAGAATCGTAATCACGCCGACGGCCAAAGCGATATCGCCTTGGCGCAGTAAATCGATCACTCTGCCTAGTGCAGGAAAGTTTGAACTTACTGACTTTGGCCTTGGTGTTGTGGTTTGTGACGTGTCACTCATTTACGCACATTGGCCTTTCATGCTGCACTTCATGTTATACTTCATGCGATGTTTGGTGAACGGTTTTCGCCGGGTGCGGGAACATGTGCACCACTATCTGCGTATAGGTTCAATTTGTTGCGCAATGTGCGGATGGAAATGCCCAAAATGTTCGACGCATGGGTCCTGTTTCCTAGGCAATGATCAAGCGTGTCCAAAATCAAATCTTGCTCAACATCAGCTACTGTTCGTCCAACCATGGCGCGCGCTGCATTTTCTGCAACAGCTGCTGCTTGCGCAGCGAGCGAGCCATCTTGAGATGCAGAACTCATGCCTGAACCATCTGGCAAACTAATGGCTTCAGCATCAATTTCATCACCAGTTGCCAGCAGCACGGCCCGGTGCAAGGTATTTTCCAGTTCACGAACGTTGCCAGGCCATTGGGCTTGAACCAATTGTTGGCGCGCATCGTCGCCTAATGGACGAGCCGGAACACCGTTCGCTTCGGCATATTTTTTGATAAAATGTTCAGCCAATACAATAATGTCGCCGGGACGCTCGCGAAGGGCTGGAATTTTCAAATTCACAACATTCAGACGGAAGAGTAAATCTTCGCGAAATTCGCCGTTTTTGACGCTGTCTTGCAGGTCTCTGTTCGACGTCGCTAAAATTCGGATATCGACGGGCACTGGCTTTGTGCCGCCAACACGATCAATGACCCGTTCTTGAATGGCGCGCAGTAATTTGGCTTGCAGACGGACATCCATTTCTGAAATCTCGTCCAGTAGCAATGTGCCGCCATTTGCTTCTTCAAACTTGCCGATCCGACGTGCGACAGCGCCAGTAAAGGCGCCTTTTTCATGCCCGAAAAGCTCGCTTTCTAGCAAGTTGTCTGGGATCGCAGCGCAGTTGATCGAGATAAATGGTTTGCCGGCTCGCTTTGAGTGACCATGCACGTATTTGGCGATGACTTCTTTACCAGTGCCGCTTTCCCCAGTGATCAAAACACTTGCTTCAGACGGTGCGATTTGATCGGCTAGTTTGACCATTTTAGCCATCACTGTATCGCGGTATAAAAAGTCACTCGATTCTCTGGCGACGGCAGCAATTATGGCAGCGATTAGCTCTGCGTCAGGCGGCAGTGGAATGTATTCTTTCGCGCCGGCTCGGATAGCGTTTACTGCGGCAGCGGCGTTGGTTTCGGTGCCGCAAGCAACCAAGGGAATGTGTATGCGTTCGGCTTCTAGTGCGGCAAGTAGGGTAGGAATATCGGCCATGACGTCAGCCAACAGCAGATCTGCCCCTCGGCCAGCCCGAAGACTTGCAAGCGCAACCTCAATCGTGTCCGCATGGGCAACTTTCGCACCACCGTCCATCGCCAGCTTTGTCGCTTGGCTGAGTTGTCCCTCTAAGGCTCCGATAATCAATAAACGCATATTGTTTTCCTTACCGGCCTAGTTTTTGGCTGGCTTAAATTTAGGCGGCTTATCCAGCCTTAATGATTTCTGTCATGGTGATGCCCAACTTGTCTTCCACCAGCACAATTTCGCCGCGTGCGACCAATCTCGAATTAACGAAAATATCGATGGCTTCGCCCACTTGACGGTCAAGTTCAACAACACTTCCTGCATCCATCGCCATAAGCTCTGAAACGGGCATTTTTGTGCGGCCCAGAACGGCTGAAATGCGTACGGGAACATCAAAAACAGCTTCCAGATCGTCAGCTGATTTTTCACGATCTCGTGGGATAGGTTGCTTTTCTTCGGCCTTCATTTCCTCAAGTCCATCAAGCATTGAGGCTGCGTCGCCGCCAGGATTGTCGATTGTTGGATCGTCGATGTCGCTCATTGGATTTCCTCTGAGGCTTCAATTGTTGTTGGAATTTCTTCGTTCTGAGGTAAATCAATCGGTGCAGTTTCTGGCATTGTAAGGCTCACAAACTGAGTGATCTTGCCGTTGATTTCTTGTGCAAGGTTGTCAAAATTTCGGGCGATGCCGCCGTCAGACCATTCAACCCGACAGTCCCCCATGCCAATGTCAGGCTCGCCCATAATGATCAGGCGACCTTCAAAACCAGCCTGGCTGGCGAATTGCTCCACAATGGGTTTTACTTCGTCGCTGAGTTGTTCGTTGCAACGCACCACAAGGTGTGCCGTTTTACCCAAGGAGGAAAGGCAATCTTCAATCAGCGCTGAAATTTCAGGGGTGGGGGTCTGCTCGATGAGGGTAGACGCCAATTTATGCCCAACACTTGCTGCCAATTTTGTAGATTGTGCCAAATGATGTTGCTGTGCTTGATCTAAAACTTGCAAAAATTGTGCGCCACTTGCCGCCACTTGTTCTGCTGCCGCTGCAACTTGTTGGCTTGTTTGGCTTTGAACAGAGTTTTGCCCTTCTTGCAGACCTTCATTGTACCCTTGCTCTCTGGCTTGAGAGATCATGCGTTCAATGTCGCGCTCTTCCATCAGCTTGGATTTTTGTGACGTCTTGGCGAGATCCAGGTCAAATGTGAACTTGGCATGTTGTGTCATCTAACCAATCATCTCTTCGTCTGAGCCATTTTTGGTGATCACAATCTCGCCTTTGGCTGCCAAGTCTTTCGCTAGATTTACCATCGCTGATTGGGCTTCATCCACGTCTTTCAAACGAACAGGGCCCATGGCTTCCATATCGTCTTTCAACATTTTAGCCGCACGAGCAGACATATTTTTAAGGAACAGATCTCTTGTTTGCTCGTTCGCGCCTTTAAGACCCAAAGTAAGCATTGGTTTTTCAACAGCTTGCAACACGGTCTGGATGGCAGTTCCGTCAAGGGCACCAAGATCATCGAATGTGAACATCAGCGCTTTAATGCGTTCGGCAGAATCTATGTCGCGTTCTTCAAGGTTGGTGAGGAAACGCGCTTCTGTCTGGCGGTCAAATGCGTTGAAAATGTCTGCCATTTGCTCATGGCTATCACGACGCCTTGTATGCGAAAGCGTAGACATAAACTCGTTGCGCAAAGTGTCTTCGATTTTTTCGACAATTTCTTTTTGTACCGGCTCAATCGCCAACATGCGCTGGACTACATCCATCGCTAGTTCTTCTGGCAAGCTGCCCAAAACGCGTGACGCGTGGTCAGTTGCTAGTTTGGTCAACACCACAGATATGGTTTGCGGATATTCGTTCTTTAGGAAACTTGCCAAAACGTCTTCTTGAACATTTGAAAGCTTTTCCCAAATGTTGCGACCCGCTGGTCCGCGAATTTCTTCCATGATCATGTCAACGCGATCTTGGGACATAAAGGAAAGAAGCAAACGTTCCGTTGAATCTACACCACCCGCCAAATCACCATTTGTGGTGAGGTTGGTCACGAACTTGGCGAACAAAATGTCGAGCATATCTTGGGTAACCGCGCCCATGTTGGACATGGCGCGGGACAATTGGCGAATTTCAATATCGTCTAATTCTTCAAAAATCGGTTTGCCAAAATCGGGACCAAGGGCCAGCATAAGCACAGCGGCGCGCTCGTCTCCCTTGAGCTCACGGTTTTCGCTTTCTCCGGCGATTTCTAGACCAGCGCCAATAGATTGTGGTGCAACTTCAGTGGAAGCCATTGTTTACGCGGCCTCCAATAGCCAATTTCGAATAATCATAGATGCCTGTTTTGGATTTTCTTGTACCAGCGTGCCAACCCGCTCAATCGCTTCAAATTGTGCTTTGCCTAAACTACGTGCTTCGTCGAGCCATTTATCACGGGCCACATCTTCTTCGGTCAGTGGGCCGGTTGGATCAATGGGCTTGCCTGTTGCATCCACAGCTTCTTGAGCGGTAACCAACATTGGCGCGTCTTCATCCGGGGCCAACACTTTTTTGATTAAAGGGCGCATCACGAAGAATACGAGCGCTAGTGCAATGAGTAAGGTCACTGCCATTTCAACAATTGAAAAGATGTCGTCGCGTGTGAAGTCGAACAAGCCAGCTTCGGTTGGCTCAAAATTTAGATCGGGGCGCTCTGCAAACTGCATGTTGATCACTTCAACCTGATCGCCCCGATTTTCATCATAGCCGATGGCTGAATTTACGAGCGAACGGATTTGCGCCAGTTCTTCTGCAGTGCGCGGATCATATTGGGCTGAACCATCTGCATTTGTTGAATAAAGCCCGTCAATCACCACCGCAACGGATAGGCGTTTGATGGCGCCAGCTTCTACGACTTCGGTTTGAGTGGTTTTTGAAATCTCATAATTGATGGTTTCTTCGGTGGTGCTTGACTGTTCGTTAGAACCACCATTTTCGCCGCCATTTGCTGTGGCACCGGGCAATTCATTGGCCACACTAACCTGGCCACCATTTGCGGCACCTTGTGCTTGATTGCTCAATTCGCGCGTTTGGGCGGAGCGCACCACTTGCCCGTCAGGGTCAAAGCTTTCAGATGTGCGGGTAAAGCGGTTCATGTCCAATTCAGCAGTGACCTGAACCCGCGCCCGACCAGCACCAAAAACGTTGGCAAGCAATTCTTCCAAACGTGTGCGAAGGCGGCTTTCAACAGCAAGCTTGCGTTCTTCGCTTTGGGTAGAAAGTGCACTATCCTCGCCATCAGCACCAGAGGCTAGCAATTGGCCGGAGCTATCAACGATTGAAACCATGTTCGGGGTAAGACTATCAACGGCTGAGGCTACCAAATGTTGGACCGAGCGAATTTCGCCAGTGGAGAGAGCACCGCGCACTTCCAATACGATTGATGCTGAAGGTTGTTTGGCTTCGCGACGGAACAATTCACGTTCCGGCAAAACCAAGTGAACGCGAGCAGACTTAACGCGCGTTAGGGACGTGATGGTGCGGGCAAGTTCACCTTCAAGTGCGCGTAGGTGATTTAGATTTTGAACAAAGCTTGTCGCACCAAGGGTGTTTTGTTGATCAAAGATTTCATATCCAACTTGCCCTCTGGTGGGCAAACCGCTTTCAGCGAGCGACATGCGGATAGTGGTTATTTGATCACGAGGGACGAGAATAATTTCACCGTCACCTCGCAGTTCGAAGGGCACGCCAAGTGTGCGGAGTTCTTTTACGATCGCAGCAGAATCTTCAAATTCCAAACCTGAATAGACAGGTGCCATTTGCGGCGTTGTTACTCTAAATATTAAAAACGCAAAAAACCCGACCATTAGTACCGCAGTCACGGCCATGGCTGCAACGCGGGCTAATCCTAATCGCGTCAAAAATTCGCCTAATCCGTTCACTCTGCCACCCAACTCAAAAAAATGTTTCTCAATCGAAATTGCGAATTGCTTCGCTAGGCAAAATTTACCTAGAGGGTAGTAAAGATATTGTTAACCGGTGTCGCGATTTGGGAAATAAATGGGAAAAAACTGCCGAGCACAAAAAAAGCCCGCTCAAATGGCGGGCTTTCTAATCACATTTGAAAAATGCTTTAGGTTCAGCGATTTAGTGTTCGCGATAATGTTGAACCCAAGTTGTGCGCAGGCCAGCAAGGCCATGCTTGTCGATGGCCGCTTGCCAGTTCAGAAACTCATCAACGCTTAACGTGTATCGGGTGCAAGCCTCATCTAGGCTCAACAATCCCCCACGAACTGCGGCGACGACCTCTGCCTTGCGGCGGATCACCCATCTCTTTGTATTTGGTGGCGGCAGATCAGCAATCGTTAGAGGGCTGCCATCTGGGCCGATAACATATTTTACACGTGGACGCATTTGTACGGTCATTTTACTCACTACTCAAAACCTGACCAACTATGACTTTAATCTAACCCACTTGCCTTAAAATTTGACTAAGCCGTTGGTTACAATTGGTTAAGTGTATTTGTAAAGGAACCGTACAGGTTTTGGTTTGGAACCGGGGGCGGTTTAGATGGTCCTTGCACCATCAATTGAGGGTTCTAATCTTCACTTGAAGCTTGTTCTATTGCGCGCTGCAAAATGGGAAATATTGATGGGTTTAGCGATTGAGCGACATTGAACCGCAAATAGTCGTTGGCGTTTTGGGAAAGACTAAATGCATTGCCGGGGGCCAACATCATTTGCTCTGCTAGCGCATATCTGGTCACATCAACTCCATTTATGCCGTGTGGTAATTGGCACCACAAGAACATGCCCGCATCGGGTTCTATCCATGGCGTTAGGCCAATAGCTTTCAGTTTTGTACTAACACTGCCCATCGCAGTTGCGAGCCGGTTGCGCAGCCCGTTTATGTGCCGCCGGTAACCGCCATCTTTTAGAAGAGATAAAACCAGTTCAGATGAAAATGATCCGCCGCCGAAGGCCGTTGCGAGTTTGAGATCAACTATTTGATCGACCCATTCTGATTTTACGGCGATGAAACCACATCGAACGGCAGCCGATAGGGTTTTGGAGAAGCTGCCAATATGGATGACGCGATTTAACCCGTCAAAGGCCGCGAGGCGAGGCGCGGGAGCATGTTCAAAATCAGCAAAAATATCATCCTCTATGATCAGCAAGTCATTTTGCTCCGCTAACTTTAAAACTTGGTGCGCAACGGCTGGCGATAGTGTAGCACCGGTCGGGTTATGCAGGGCGGAATTGGTGATATAGAGGCGCGGCTTGTGCTCTTTCAGCGTGCGTTCGAATACTTCTAGGTCTGGACCATTGCTTGTGTAAGGGACGCCGACAACTTTTACCCGGTGGGCACGCAGCATGGCGTGGAAATTAAAGTAACATGGGTCGTCCAGCACAACCACGTCGTCGGGTTCCAGAAAAAATCGACATAATAAGTCGATCGCTTGCGTACCTGACTCGGTCAATATTATTTGTTGCGGCGGCGCTTCAATGGCTCGATCGGCCAGTCGTCTGGACAGTAACTGTCGCAGCGCTGGCAAACCTTGGGGGGTGGAGTAATCCGTTAGGCTCGTCAAATCATTGCGGGCAACGGCGCGTAAGGCGCGTCGGATTTCTGTCTGCGGCATCCAGGAAGAGGGCAGCCAGCCGCATCCGGGTTGAAGAAAATGCTGCTCATTGTCTAAAGATTGCCGTGTGATCCAGACAGGATCAACTTCTTGCTCAAGATTTGGTCCCGCAACGGACAAGGATAATGGCGGCAGGTGCCCCGCAATATAAAAGCCAGAACCGGGGCGTGATAAAATTGTGCCTTCGGCTACCAACCGATCAAATGCTTCAACCACAGTGGATTTGGAAACTTTAAGACGAAGTGCTGTATCGCGGATTGAGGGCAATTTGACCCCCGGCGCTGTTTGGCGGCTGGCGATATGTTTGCGAATTGAGGCCATCACTTGGGCGACAAGTGTGCCGTTCGACTTCCGATCAATTTCATCCATATGCATTTGTAATGCCCAAAATCCCAGTACAGTTCGTGCATATTGTAATGTTTTGTATCTGCAATAGATACAGGCAATGCGCTTAATTCATTTCAAAAAAAGGGCTGAAAAATGGATGAGCGCAAAAGTGGCTGGATTTACGGCTTTATCGGTATGGTCATCTTCAGCGCGTCACTTGGGGCAACGCGCGTGGGCGTGGCGCATTTTGATCCCATTTTTCTCACCTCAGCGCGTGCGGTGATCGCCGGAGCTCTAGGCTGTTTACTGCTGTTGGTCTTTTCAAGATCCCGGCCAACGCGAAGCGATCTCGTGCCACTGCTTATTGTGGCCGTGGGTGTTGTTGTCGGGTTTCCGCTGCTTACAGCCCTGGCTTTGCAACATATCACCTCGGCACATTCCGTTGTTTTCATAGGTCTGCTGCCGTTATCTACCGCCATATTTGGTGTGATACGCGCTGGGGACAGACCCCATCCGACATTTTGGCTGTTTTCGATATTGGGCAGTGCGTTCGTCGTCGGGTTTGCCCTAACGAACGATTTTCAATCGTCGCTTTATGGTGATGGACTGATGTTTGTAGCGATTGTTGTTTGTGGATTGGGTTATGCAGAGGGCGCGAAGCTGTCGCGAAAGCTGGGTGGATGGCAGGTGATTTGCTGGGCGCTTTTGCTGTCTTTGACCGTGACAATTCCGTTGGCGATTTATTCTGCGCCAGCAACATTTGTTGGCATTGCGCCATCCGCTTGGATTGCGTTGGGTTATGTTTCGCTATTTAGCATGCTTATTGGATTTGTCTTTTGGTACCGCGGTCTTGCCCAGGGTGGCATAGCGGCTGTGGGCCAACTGCAGTTGCTGCAACCTTTTTTTGGCCTTGTGCTGGCGGCACTGCTGCTTCGTGAGCAAGTCAGTGCAACCATGATTGTTGTCAGTATTGCTGTGGTGTTATGCGTTGCTGGCGCGAAACGATTTGCCTAGCGTTTAGGACGCTAGGCTTACTTTACCGACAGATGAAAGCGGAATTTTAGCGCCATCAATGATCAGAATTGGCTCATTGCCTGCAAAATCAACCGTATCAACGATACCCTTGGTCATTGTGTAGGTGTTGACCTTTGCACCTTCGGCGCTTTTCGCCTCAATATGAAGCGAATATTGTCCTTCTGGTAGGCTTGCGCCATCGCTTCCCTTGCCATCCCACTTGTAGGTGTGTTCGCCCTTGGCTAGGGCTTTGTCTTCAGTGTGGACCACTGCGCCTGCAGCGTTTTTGATGGTGATTGTGCTTTCTGCGGCGTCTGTGGTCAGGCCATATGTCCACTCCGCCTTATTGTCTTTCATTTCTGTCGTGTCGCCAAAGGCGGTAATGGCTTTGCCGATGTAGGATACCGCTTGAGAAGAAAACGAACCTTCGTTCGCTTTGATCAAGGCTTCCAAATATTCATTTGTTTTGAGCTGTTGCTCAACACCGGTGAACTGCACCATTTGTTGGGTAAACTGGTTTGTATCCAGCGGGTCCAATGGATTTTGGTTCTTGAGCTGGGTCGTGAGAATGCTCAAAAACGTATCAAAGTTTTCGCCAATGGTTTTGCGCGAGGTTTTAAGCTCGTTGCTTGTTGTGCCAATGCCGCTAGCTGGTGCTATGCCTGCCATAACTTGCTCCTATACCCACACATTTAGGCCGCCCGGACTTGCCGTGCCGCGATAAATTGTGGTTTCACTCAATTTTGCCTGCTCTTGTGCAGAAATGTCATGGTCGGCCAAGTTGAGTTGATCTTGGTGACCATTCTGAGATTGTCCAGAACCTTTTTGACCGTCTTGTTTCAGCGAGAATTCCAAGTTGGCACGATCGGCGTTCAACCCGGCTTGTTGCAGCGCCCGTTCAAGCGCGCGCGCATCACGTTGGAGGAAATCAAGCGTTTCGGCGCGCTCAACCACGAGGCGGGCAGTAACATTGTTGCCATCCATTTCCATTTTTACGTCTATTCTACCCATTTCTGGTGGGTCCAAACGAATTTCAAACTGCTGCGCGCCCTGACGGACTTGGCGCACGATCTCAAAAGCAACGCCGGGAATATTGACTTGTCTAGGGCCTGTGCGGGCTTGTGCGGCTTCAACATGATTGGTTTGCTGTTGGAAACTTTCAATTTTGTGCTGGGCAAGTAGTTTTTCAGTGCCCGTTTCAACGGCGTCTAGTTCTGTTGGTAGCGGCGCAGTTGCTGTTGCTGGTGCTTGAGGTGGCTTGGCAGCACCAGGATAGGTGGCTGCGGCCTGAAGATTTGCCTCACGAGACGCCTGACCAAATGTTTTTGGCGCTTCAGCATTTTCGCCGGGATTGAGGGTGTTGTTGATAAAATTCGTTTGGCCAGCAGGCTTTTCCCGCTTTTTTGCTTCGCCACTTGCCTGTTGGCCCAAATTTGCCAATTGCGCCAGAATATCTGGTTCCGCTTCTTTATTAACCGTGCCCGGTGTTGTTGGGTTCACTTGAGTGTTGATTTGACTGGCTTGGGCGTTGACTTGATTGACTTGAGTGTTGGCTTGGCTCGCCTGAGTATTTGGCTGTTCTGCGATTTTTTGCTGCAACAATGTTTGTTGTGCGGCTGCGTCGTCAACAAATTGGCCCGTCGGGGAGGTTCCGCCTAGTGCCGGATTCTCTATACCTGCTTGCACATGAAGTGCTGAACCGCCGAATTGTGGGCGCGCCACTGTCGATGTGCTGAATTGTTCAGGCAAAGTCGGTAAGTCGCTGGCGAGTTGCGTTAAACGCTCAATCATTTGATGAATGTTAAGTGGAGCCTTGGCCTCACTATTGTTTTGGTTAAGCGGCGCGGGCGCTGCGCTAGACACTTGACCTGATAGTTGACCGGGCAATTGGCTAAGGATTTTATCTAGCCGTTCCAACAGTTGGCCAACCTTGGCGAAGTCACTGGAACCTACTTTTTCTAAGTCAGTACCTGCTTGACGCAGTTCAGACAGTTGCCCGGCAAAGGCGCCGATTGGTCCGTGAGCGCTGATGTTCGCTCTATTTGGGTGCGCATTGATGCTCTCAACGAGTTTGCCTAAGGCTGCGCGCGCTACGTCCAATTGTTCGGATGATGGAATCTGTAGATTGTCAAATGCTTTTGCTAAAGGTTTTAACGCTTCGGCCAAGCCTGCCAAAGCCTCAGCGATTACCACGGTATCTGGATTGGCTTTGTCTAAACCCAACTCATCGACATTTTTGGTGTTTGGTGCATTGTTGCCGCCGGCCACGAGTGCGGCCAGCAAGGCTTCAAATCCAGTTCCGCCTTCGCCAGCAGCGTTTGCATTACCAGTATTTCCAACGATATTTTCAGCGGCATGTACGCCGTTGCGCACTTGTGCTGCCAGTTCTAAACCGGGAATGGAAGGCGCTGCTGATAATCCAAATTGCATTTTTAACCCACTCAAACAAACAGTGACATGTGTCCACCCACTTATTAAGCAATTTACGGGCCAGTTTTTGACTTGGTTAAAAATTAAGTTAAATCAGATGTTTAGTTGTTATGTCTTGAATCAAGATACGAAGAATAGTCCGCATTAGGGACATTTTGGCTGGGTAGGGGGCAGAACTTGCCTATCGGCCCCGTCAATTGAGTGCGTAAGACTATTGAGTTTTTGCAACCAAATTGCTACATCGCCTTCATCCGTTGGCCCTTAACCCCAATTTGGATGGAGAAACGATGAATTCGCTTGGAATAGATAAGCGTCCGGAAGACACGCGCGTTGTTGTTGCGATGTCAGGTGGCGTAGACAGTTCAGTCGTGGCTGGACTTATGGCGCGCGAGGGATATGAAACCCTTGGCGTTACCCTTCAACTTTATGATCATGGCGAAGCAATGCACCGCAAGGGTGCGTGTTGCGCTGGGCAAGATATTCACGATGCGCGTCGTGTTGCTGCAGCGATTGGCATTCCGCACTATGTGTTGGATTACGAAAGCCGTTTTCGCGAAGCAGTGATTGATGATTTTGCCGAAAGCTATGTGCGCGGCGAAACCCCGATCCCTTGCGTGAAGTGCAATCAAACCGTCAAATTTGTTGATTTGATGCGGGTTTCAAAAGAACTTGGCGCGGACGTTTTGGTGACCGGCCACTATATCCAGTCTTTGGAAAAGGATGGCCGCAGGGGCATGTTCCGCCCAAATGACCATGGACGCGATCAAAGCTATTTTCTGTTTGCAACTGAGCAAGATCAACTCGACTATTTGCGCTTTCCGCTTGGCGGCATGACCAAAGACGCGGTGCGTGATATTGCGCGGGAAATGGGTCTCGTTGTTGCAGAGAAAAGCGACAGCCAAGACATCTGTTTTGTGCCAAATGGCAATTATGCGCAAATTATCGCTAAGCTTAAGCCAGACGCGGTTAGCCCTGGTGATATCGTACACATGGACGGTCGCGTGCTCGGTCAGCATAAGGGCATTATTCATTATACAATCGGCCAACGTAAAGGCCTTGGCATCTCGGCACCGGACCCGCTTTATGTGGTCAAACTGGAACCAGAGACAAAGCAAGTTATTGTTGGTCCGTATGAGGCACTTGCGACCCGTGCTGTTCGTCTGAAGCAAGTCAATTGGTTGGGTGCAAAATCGCTAACAGATATTGAGCGCGATGGTCCGGTCCAGATTGAAGCCAAGGTTCGCTCAACGCGGCCGCCGCAGCCAGCACGGTTAAGCGTGGTTGATGGGGTGGTTGAAGTGGAACTGGTTGGCGGTGAGCATGGCGTTTCACCGGGTCAGGCCTGCGTTTTTTATGCTGATGACAGCGCCAATAGTGAAGTGCTGGGCGGTGGTTGGATTTCTGAGGCGGTGAGCGCGAAAGCGGCTTAAATTAGGTAATGCCTTAAATTAGCGCGGCGCTTAAGTGCTGCGCTTTTTGCATGTCGTTATAAAAGGCGTTCAGCATTTTTTGCCTTGCGACCTTGTCCGGGTTGCGCAGGATTGCAGCGGGGTGGGTGGTGACCAGAAGCGTGGTGTTTTCTTGCATGGGGATCGGTGTGCCCCGCACTCTTGCGATAGGGTGTTTTTCTCCCGTTAGGGCGAAATAGGCCGTCGCCCCCATGGCGATGATCACTTCGGGCTGAATAAGTGCCATTTCTTTGGTCAACCACCATCGACAATGTTCAACTTCGCCGGTGGTTGGACGTTCGTGCAAGCGGCGCTTGCCCTGTTCCTTATATTTGAAATGTTTTACCGCGTTGGTGATATATAATTCCGACCTGTTCAATTGTGCTTGGGCCAAGGCCTCATCAAAGATTTTGCCAGCTGGACCGATAAAAGGACGCCCGGCCAAATCCTCCTGATCTCCGGGCTGTTCACCCACCACCATAATTTGTGCAGTGGAGGGGCCCTCGCCAAATATTGTTTGCGTGGCGCGACAATGGAGCGGGCATCGCGTACAGCTTGCGGCCTGATTGCGCATTTGTTCGAGTGGGGTGAGGTCTATGCCTTCATCGGTTTTTGGCTTTTCCTGCCATTGTGCTTGAATGCGATCATGGAAGGGGCGAGGTTGGCTGGCTTCTTTGGCCGCCATCTCCAGTACGCGTTTTTCTGCGCCAGCGATCAAATCTGGGATGAGCGCGGCTTCGGGTAAGTTCTTCCAATATTTCTTTGGCATTTCCGATTGCATGGCGCGCACTTTAAGTCTAGCTGGGTTAAAAATATTTGCAAAATATGTGCACCACAACTCATCTGTTTGGTCCTGTGCGATCGGGGGCTCCGCGGGGTCGCGCGACACGCTTAGCTTATTGCCGTCCCATGCGGCGGCCCCTTTGGGGGAGGCGATTAGCCAATCCATGTCCGAGAATCGATTTTTAAAAAACGGGGAGGTGCGCTCGATTGTGTAATGTTCTGGTTCGAACCAGGCCACAAACCGTCGACGCCCTTGTTGCCGCCCGTCAACTTCCTTGAACCGCACAAAAGCCTTCATTTTGTGGCTGTCGCGGTGAACGTTTTTCATCAATATGTTAAGTTTTGCGATGTCGGGATGAGTTTGATCATCAATCAAATTGGGGTGGGATTTGAGTTGGTGCAACACGCGATAAAGCAGAGTAAATCGGTCTTTATCCGTATGACAGATTGCAGTTTTTGCTGCTTGAACAAAGCGTTTTGGTACCCGCATGGAGGAGGGGGACTGCGCCTTTATTTGCTGTTTTCCAGTCAATACATCAAACAAATCTCCCGTATTGTCACGCGTGCGCCAGATCACCTGATCCGGCGAAATATCTCGTTCGCACAATTGGCGCGCAGCGTGCCGCCATTCCTCAAAGTCTCCGCGCCCTTCCAGGACTATTTCATGGTTCATAAAAGGGTTAGCTGTTCTGGCGCGGGGGCGAAGACAGTGCGTAAATCCGATCTGTCTAAAGAGCGATGCGGGGACCAGCCTTGCGCCACAATGAAATTGCGGGCCTTTTTTACAGAGACGCCCAAATGGCGTAAATCTTCCAGCCGTATAGAGCGATGCCGCCTGGCGCTGATGAGCTTTTTCACCGTTTTGCCGCCGAAGCCGGGTACACGCAATAACATTTCTTTATCCGCTTTATTGATATCGACGGGAAAACGATCGCGATTGCTCAACGCCCAAGACAATTTTGGGTCAATGTCCAAATCAAGCATCCCATTTTGGCCTGTAGAGGCTATCTCGTCGATCGAGAAACCGTAAAACCGATAGAGCCAGTCTGCTTGATAAAGCCGATGCTCGCGCATCAATGGGGGCTTGATGAGGGGCAGATTGCGCGAACTGTCGGGGATAGGGCTAAAGGCGGAATAATAGACGCGTTTAAGTTTATAGCTTGAATAAAGCCGAGCACTGGAGCCCAAAATTGTCGCATCATTGGCGGTGTCGGCCCCCACGATCATTTGCGTGCTTTGTCCGCCCGGCACAAAGCGCTTGCGCTTGCCTTTAAATGTCGGCTCCCGCGCTTCTTCAATTTTTAGCCGCAAATCGCCCATGGATTTGCGGATCGAAACGGGTTGTTTTTCCGGCGCATATTGCTTTAGGCCAGCATCGGTCGGCAACTCGATATTGATGGAAAGCCGGTCGGCGTAAAGCCCTGCTTCTTCAATTAAACCAGCAGACGCTTCGGGGATGGATTTAAGATGGATATAGCCGCGAAAATTATGTTTTACGCGCAAGTCTTTCGCAATTTTGACCATCTGTCCCATCGTATCGTCGGATGAGCGGATGATGCCCGAGGACAAAAACAAGCCCTCGATATAGTTTCGCCGGTAAAACTCAAGGGTGAGCCACACCACCTCCTCTGGGGAAAAGCGCGCCCGCTCGACATTGGAAGAAGAGCGATTGATGCAATAGGAACAATCATAGATACAAAAATTCGTCATCAGAATTTTAAGCAGGGAAATACAGCGCCCGTCCGGCGCATAAGCATGACAAATGCCTGATCCTTCAGTGGACCCCAGACCACCCGATTTGGATGAGTCGCGTCGCGTTGTGCCGCTGGAAGCGCATGAAGCATCATATTTTGCAGCATCGGACAGGATCGCCAGCCGTTCTTTTAGAGATTTCACCATATATGTTCTCTATATGTTCTTTTTGATGAAATCAAGATATTTGGATTTTAATTTTTTGCGGAAGCCTTTTTTTCGGGCCGCCGACACGCGCTGTGCCGATTATCCGGACACCCCCGACTTTTTTCCCATCGCCGTCACAAACGATGTTCGCTACCCCCGCACCCGAGAGCTTTTTTCGCCGACGTTGATCGCTGTGCTCCCCCTGTCGCCCAAAGATAGTGCCAAGGGCTTTTCGATTGCAAATCTTGACATATATTGGATGCTTAAGT